>PABV01000021.1 GCA_002699425.1 Methanobacteriota archaeon | reverse complement strand
GGGCGTATCAGACCTCTCGACGAAAACTCAGAAGCTGTGCAAGCTTACATTGAACATGATAACGAGGCTGAGAGGGAGTTGATTGAAGCCTTCCAAGTTTTTGACAAAACACAAACCGGAACAATTCCCGCCCGAGAGTACCTCAGAATTCTGACCGAAATTGGAGAAGATCCCATGCCTGTTGAGGATGTTCTGAATGAATTTGTGGACCTCGGTATTATGCTTGACTCTGAAATTGATTACCGAGCGCTTGCTAAATTCATGGTTGCCTCTGAAAGGCATGAATCTGACTATTCCGTCAAAAAAGAGGTAGTAATACACGACGCTTCAATTGAGGAAGACATCTTATCTGGATATGCTTATGCGCACCCAAAACTTGGTGAAGGCAGAATTAACTCGTCAACCATTCTTGATATTACATACGATGAGCGTGCGACCGCACGGGTCGAAACAAGAAATACCGTGTTCATTGTCGGTCCAACCGGCTGGAAAGTTCGGCCGGAAAATCATCCCTTTAACAATCCATTTACTATCGGCCAAAAGGTGAGCATTGAATGGAATGGTACTTGGTGGGATGGCCAAATCCTAGACATAAAGGAAGACAAATACCTCATCTCATACCAAAATTATAGTTCAAGTTGGGATGAATGGGTTGGCGCCTCAAGATTAAGGAAAATTTGATTCATGCCTTCATGAATTTTAAATCGATATATGCCAGTTACATACGTTTCCAAAAGTACTCAATTATACTGAATCATTGTATTGTGGCCCACTTTGTTGTAGTATAAGTTTGATTTTAGTTGGAATCGGAGTTGGATTTGGTGCGACTGTTTCCCTATTGACTGGCGCAGTTAGCGGTAACAAAAAAGTGATAAATGTTCAATCTGACAAATGACATTTCTCACGGGGAATTTCTCTCAAGGCTCCAATTGAGAAAAACTATTGATAAATCGCATCAATTCTCATGATTTTTACAATTTGATTATATGATTCCTTCTAAATCAATCAACTGATAACAGTGCAGATGTCTCCATTCGAATTTATAACCATATTTTGTTCTCTGATTCTTGGTCTAGCCCTTTCTCACATCTTGAGGGCTGTTACTGATTTGTATGAAATCAGAGAGAGAGTCAGAACGTATTGGCTCAATTCATTGTGGGTCGTAACTGTAACAATGTGGTCTGTTTATGCTTGGTGGGGTCTATGGCAATTATCAATCGATCTCAATCAATGGCATTATGCTCAATATTGGTTTCTCGTTACAAATTTAGCTTCAATTTACTTCTTTACAACGCTAGTGCTACCAAAGGCTACAGATGAAGGTATTATCAATTTAGAGAACCATTATTATTCGGTGCATCAAGCATTTTTCTCTATAGTAGCATTCTCACTCTTCACTTCAGCAGCAGTAAATTATTCTCTATTTGGTAAGGCAATTATTTCTGACATGACCGTTATGCCATCTATTGTGGGTTGTGCTGCATTAGCGGCTGCATTTACTGATTCTAAAATATATCATAAATTCCTTGGAATTTTTATGTTCATCATGTTCTTATTTTTCCAATTAAGTGATGTAACTATCATAAAATACAACGTTTGATTCTGTTCAACTACAATGCTATGTGCGTGATTATAAGTTATTCAACTGCTTGGACAAGCCTACATGTGATAGCGTATTTTTGCTCCTTTTCCATTTGTTTATCAGATAAAGAGAAATGAAGCCCCAAACTAAGACTTCTAATGCAACAATTAGACCTGCAAAAGGACCCAGGCCTGTGAGGATTAAATCTGCCTCGTATGGAACTCCGTATTTCCCGATGTACAATGTTTGAGAAAGTAAATTAGCACAAAACCATACAACGATTAATCTCCAAGTTAACTTCGCTGAATACCCATCTGTTTTCATGAACATCCATCTGTTTACACTCATATAAATCTCACGAGGGTTCGCCCTCTAAGAAGAGAATTAACTTACTCTGTCATTGGTTTCAGATCACTAAGGCTCTCTTCAATAGCCAAAATCCACTCTTTTGCGACCGCTTCTTCGCCACCAGATTCAGATAATCTGTCGGACCAATACGTGTGTTGCTCTTCATTTCCTAGGTATTTGTAAATTCTTTCCAAAGCAATCCATGCCATTGGGTTGAGGTGTTCCTCATCCAAATCCCAAGCCCTCTCGAAACACCAAATTGCACCGTGCTCACCAGAGATTACACCTCTTCTCAAAGCAACAAGCCCTGCTTGTGACCATGCAAGTGGAAGCCTGCCGATTAGCAACCCTCGGAAAACGAGCCAAACCTCACCTCCTGCAAGTACCACTACAGTCAAAAAAGAGAAAATTTGTTCAAAGGAGGTCATATTTTGCCACTCTTCAGACATAAATCCAACAGCACCTACACAGAATAAGATTCCACATATTGGTGCTACAAGGACCTCTTGTCTGATGATCAACATATTGTTAATCCCCTTCACCAAACCAATGGCTCCAAGTACGAGCAGTACCGCATAATGGGCACGTATACTCACCGGCCGTGGTGCTGTTTCTCCAAGAATAAACAATAAACCTACAGAAAATAAAACCCATCCAAGTCGACGGCTTGGTCCGGGAAAAGGTTGCTTTTTTGAAAGATATAACACAATCAGCGCAAGGCCTACTTCCAGTAAAAGAACAGGCCATGTGCTCATGGTTTGGCCTAAAATATCTCCTTCTTGAGGATTTGTTATTCTCGATGATAGGATGTGCCTTTGATAATCTCGAACGCTCTGTAAATTTGTTCACATAAAAAGACAGTCGCAAATTCATGCGTCATTGTCATTTTTGAAAGGGATATTTTTGGAAAATGACTCACTTCACCAAAGCCCTCATGTGGACCAATTGCTAAGTGCATATCGTTTTGGTCAAGACCCCACTTTTGGACTTCTTGAGAGAAATCTACGCTCGAGGTTTGTTGGCCTTTTTCATCCAATAGCATAGCATTTTTTGGTAGACTTTGGACATATTCTGCTGGAGCATGTTTTTCAGAATGTATAATGACAGAGATTCGGTTACCTAATCGTCCAGTATACTCTTCAAATAGCGCCTTTAAATTACGATTTTTCAATTTCCCATGAACATGAAGAATGATTCGGCCCATAACGTACCCACTTCATTCACCCTCAAGGTTATTGACATGTATCACCCCCGTCAAACATGCGATGGTGGCCTTTTGCTCGAAGCAAGAGCAAGGTTCCGGATTTGATCATGAAAGATACGAGAACCTTGCTAAACGAACTTCAAGACATCTGCGAAAGAAACTTCGATAAGCCAGCCGAAGCCCGTCGACAAATACAACAATCCCTTACTGAATGGCAAGATATGTTCAAACAAGGACTCATTTCTAAGGATGCCCTTGATGGCATGGTTTTGCGAGGTTCTGAACTCATACGTTGCAGTGATGGAGAATTTACGAATATCCTGGATAACCTTGAATTTTGGAAGCCTGGGTGGCGGCCGGAAAAAAACTAACACTCTTGAATAAGTTCTTTTTGGGATGGTTATGGGCAACAAATCACAACTCTATATGTTAGAATCGTGTCCCTTTTGCTGGAAAGTACGAGGACTGGTTGAATACCTTAACATTCCCTATGAATCCATACCCATTAATCCGATGAAGGCAAAAAAAACACTTCCAAGCGCTCCTGAGTGGACGAAAACTCCTGTGTGGGTGGACGAAGATAAATCTGTCATTGTGGATTCGACACCAATTATGATTCATATCGATGAGAAATACAATCAGGGTAATCTTTGGAATTCAGGTGATATTCAAAGAAGAGACCAATGGAAAGAATGGGTCGATACACGTTTATCTAAAGCCACCATTCCAATCCTCTATGGTTCGCTTTTGAGCGCATTTACAACTACTCTGCGTGTATCAAAGATGGAAAAGTTCGGGTTTTTCTCTCGCCAGTTATACGCTTGGGCTGGATTTCCAGTCATGTGGGGATTTATAGCAAAAAAAAGGGTGAAAAATGATGGAAGAAAACCAAAAAAACTCTGGCACGATTTACTTGATGAATTCACACATGCCTTTGACAACAAACCTTTCTTTGGAGGAGAAACCCCTGATATGATTGATTTTCTAGCATATGGATATGTTTCATCAATATCGCCCTTTCCTCAATTCAAGCATATCAAAGAACATCAACATGGAATCGGTTGGTACCAAAGAATGAGAAATCAACACAAGTCGTGAAATTATGGAAACTCACAACGGTCCATTCGGAATTGAGTTCATTAAAATTCCATCAGGCACTTGTGAGGTCGGTACGAATAAAGGTGGATGGATATATGCGTCTGAGAGACCAAGATATCGTGCATCTTTGCCATCATACTCCATCATGAAAACCCCGGTTACCTTACAGCAAGCAGCCGAAATCTTTGACGAAAAGAAGCCTGAAAATGATCATTTACTCGATAACATCGATCATTCAATCATTGAAGAAATTAGCAGAGTCATCTCCAAAAACTCTGGTTTTGAAGTACGCCCTCCTAGCCATGCTGAATGGCTAAGAGCTGAAGAGTTGTACGGACTTGACCTTCCTTGTGGTTTTACAGAGGTTTTATCCGATTTTCCGCATGCAAATTATCGTGGTGCTCCGCTCGATGGACGACCAAGAACAACCAATGAAAGCGAAGCTTTTGAACATTTCAAAAGTGCTATAGCATGTCACCCTAAAAAAAACAATCTAAGAATAAAAAGCCATGTGACCGTAGACCGCCCACAGAAAGAAGTTGTCTTTCGTTTAGTAATGGTTCAAGAAACAAGAGAGGAAACTTGTCATTATGTTCCAGATGGAAGTGATTTACGTTCAAATATCATCCAGGAGTCCATATGGATTACATTATTGGGCATTATCCCAAGTTTCACAATCCCTATACTCAGAGGCTTTTCCGACTACGCCGTTGATGGTTGGGTGAATTTATTGTTTGGTGGCTTATGCATAGGTTTTGTATCTGGGGCTTTTTGGCGCCCGAAAACAAAAACCTACGAGGTTGATGCAAATGGGGAATTAACTAGCTTTCGTTGATTTTATCCCAATATGAATCTTGCCGAATTGCATCTAGAGCACAAATTGCTGCCATATTCACAATGTGACGTACATCATCAGACCTTGCGACAAGTTGAACCGGTTTTGAAAATCCTTCCAAGATTGGTCCCGTCATTTCTGCTCCACCTAAATTTTCTAACAATTTGTAAGCAATGTTTGCACTTGCAAGATTCGGACATATCAGCACATTTGCAGGCCCTTTAAACGTCATAAATGGATATTCTTTTTGGACGTTGGCATCAAGAGCAGTGTCACCTTGCATTGGGCCATCAATAATCAAAGAAGGATCAATACTTCGAGCAATTTCGATAGACTGTTCAATTCTTTCACTCCTCTGAGCCCGACTACTACCGAAGTCTGAAAAAGAAAGCATGGCTACTTTCGGAGAAATACCAAATCTTCTGGCAACTTTTGCTACCTCAACCGCGATTTCTGCAAGAGTTTCGCTGTCCGGATAGACGTTTACGGTTGCATCTCCCAAAAATACCAACTTACCATTTATCACCATCATGTAACAACCAACAATATGGTGCCCCGGATTAATTGGACCAATTATTTCTATGCATGGCCGGAGTACATCTGCATAATTTCTTCTCACGCCTCCAACAAATCCATCTGCATCACCAAGAGCAACCATCTGTGCCGCATAATATGCTCGATTCAAAATAAGACGTTCTGCATCTGTTAAAGTGAGACCTTTTCTTCTTCTCCTTTCAAAAAAGGCTTCAGCATATGGCAGTGCATTTGAATTATCTTTTCTTGGATTTTGAGTTTCATATTCAAAGTCTAAACCTAATTCATTCATGATATTCTGAATCTTTGATTTATCACCGAGTAAAATCGGTTTGCAAATTTCTAAATCTACCAATTGAGCTGCTGCTTTAATCACTTTTTCATGATCTCCCTCTGGGAATACAATCCGTTTGTTTCGGCCCTTAACTTGATTAAATACGCCTCGCATAATCGAGTAAGATAAACCAAGTCTTGCCTCAAGTTCTTCTTTGTAAGTTTCTAAATCAAAATCTTCTGATGAAACAGCAGCAACACCCTCCTCCACAGCTGCTTGTGCAACAGCAGATGCCTCCCAAATCAGCACTCTTCTATCAAACGGCTTTGGGATTATGTAATCTGGACCATAATGTATATCTGAGTCAGCATAGGCCATCGAGATATAATCTGGCACTGTTTCTTTAGCGAGAGCGGCTAATGCTTTTGTTGCTGCTAATTTCATGTTTAATGTGATATCAGAGGCATGCACATCAAGGGCTCCTCGGAAAATATAAGGAAAACCCAGAACGTTGTTAACTTGGTTGGGGTAATCTGACCGACCTGTTGCAACGATGGCGTCATCTCTCACTTCTCTTACTTCGTGTGGTGAAATTTCTGGAGTAGGGTTTGCCAATGCGAATATGATTGGTTTTTTTGCCATTTTTTTAACCATATCTTTGGTCACCAAACCTCCTCTGGATAAACCAAGAAACAAATCTGCACCATCGAGTGCTTCGGCTAAACCTCCCTCTGGAACGTCATGGGCAAAAGGTGATTTGTATTGATTTAGTTCTCCATTTTCTTCCCTTTTTTTGGTAAGGATGCCATTTGAGTCACACATCACCATATTTTCTAGTTTAATGCCCAATGCAATGTAATACCTAGCACATGCAATGGCACTTGCACCTGCTCCTGCTACGACTACTTTCATTTGATTCAGTTTCTTTCCCTGTAATTCAGCAGCATTTAGTAAGGCTGCACCAGAAATGATTGCAGTACCGTGCTGATCATCATGCATGACCGGAATATCTGTTTGTTCAGCGATTCTTCTTTCAATTTCGAAACATTCGGGTGCTTTAATGTCTTCAAGGTTGATGCCTCCAAATGTCTTGGAGATATTGCAGACTGTTTGGATAAATTCTTCAGGGTCCTCAGTATCAATCTCAATGTCAAAAACATCAATATCTGCAAAGGTCTTCAATAACAAACCCTTTCCTTCCATCACTGGCTTACTTGCCAGGGCTCCAATATTCCCCAAACCCAGCACGGCAGTCCCATTTGAAATCACGGCAACGAGATTGCCTTTTGCGGTGTATTTGTAAGCCGCATTCTCATTCTTCTCTATCTCAAGACAAGGGTAGGCTACCCCTGGAGAATAAGCCAATGAGAGTTCATGACTTGTGGAGTGGGGCTTTGTTGGATGGACAGAAATTTTCCCTCTAGGGTGTGCTTTATGATATTCAAGCGCTTCATTTCGCAACCTAAGTTCCCGAGCATCTGGTTCCATACTAAAACTCACTGGAAGGCCACGCTTGACCTTTGTGTTTGAAATGAGTCAATTTGTCATCATTGCGAGGGGTTGATACATAGAAAGAGGTGGGGCAATCATGAGTCGAGCCAGAGTCATAGCCACAATTGGACCCGCATGTGATAATGATGAAACAATACAAACCATGATTGAGGAAGGATTAGATATCGCGAGATTGAACTATTCTCATGGAGATTTCCCTTCGAAAAAAATCACATACGACCGATTGAGAAAATTTGAGAAGAAGGCGGAAAAGCATATTGGGATTCTTGCCGACCTACCCGGTCCAAAACTCCGCCTAGGTCGTTTCGAAGGAGCCGTTCCACTAATTGGAGGAGAAACGGTGAATCTGTGTTGTGGTGTTGAAGAAGGGACCGAGGGTGGACTGCCGGTTCCTTGGGGAGGCCTATCCAAAGATTTGAGAGATGGAGACCCAATTTTACTTGCTGATGGTTTGGTGAGATTGGAAGTTTTGTCATCTCCAGAAAAAGAAAACCAAGTAGTAACATGCAAAATAATTGATGGAGGGAAAATTACCCAGAGAAAGGGAATCAATGTTCCTGGAACTCTGGTCAATCTTCCCGCAGTGGGTCCTTACGACAAAAAGTGTCTAAGCCATGCCCTTGAACTGGGCGTGGATTTTGTTGCGGTTTCATACGTTAGAACACCTGAAGATTTGCTGCCTGCAAGAGAGATGATCAAGGAAGCAGGCGTTCATACATGGATTATTGCTAAGATTGAACACCCATCTGCACTAAATCATCTTGAAGAAATTGTAGCGCTCAGTGATGTAATTATGGTTGCTCGAGGTGATTTAGGTGTAGAAATACCCCTTGAACAAGTTCCTGCTGCCCAAGAAAGAGTCATTTTGACATGTCTTCAAAGAGGAGTTCCCGTCATTGTTGCAACCCAAATGCTGGAATCCATGGTTGAAAATCCAAGACCTACAAGAGCTGAAGTGAGCGATGTAGCAACTGCCATTCGCCAAGGCGCTAACGCAGTGATGCTTAGCGGTGAAACAGCAGGAGGAAACTATCCACTGGAATCATTGAAGACGATGGTGAAAATTTCCAATGAGGTCACAAAAGCAATCTCCGATCTTCCACCACCTCCAGCACTTGCAGAATTCCTAAGCACTCGTGCTATTGCTCAATCAGCCGTCCAATTAGCAAAGGAAATTGAGGCGGATCATATCATTGTAGCTACCGAACATGCCAATGCTGCCAAATTGGTCGCTGCATTTAGACCAAACATACCGGTAACAGCCATGACAAATAGAGTAAGAGCTTGCCGTAGAACCAGCATATTGCCCGGCATCAATGCTATTGTTGTCGAGCAACAAAACCGCTCAAGAGACACAATTGCCTTAGCAACCTCGGAATTGTGGAAAGGAGGACACTTGAATACCGGAGATACTGTCGTATCAATAAGCGGTTCTCCTCAAGCCATAACCGGCCAAACGAGCACGATTAGAGTCCTTGACATCGGAAAAGATGGCCGAGTGGACAATTTAAACTAAACTGTTAGTGTTCTAACAAGTAGAACATTCATTCAAATAGGAAAGGAATAGAAGGGCGTGCATGGAAAGTCCTTTTGTGCGCTCAAAAGGCTCGTCTGCGAGTGCATTTTTCCTGACTTTTCTGATGGTCTTTTCTACTACTCTAAGCGTTCTGTTTGTTGATAATGTACAAGCTCATGATGTTTTAGATGAAGTGATTTGGGAAGAATCCGGTAGCAATGATACTGGATGGATGCGTCTAGATGCAGTTAATGCCCAACCTGAATTAGGACAAAGGGCTCAATTTGATTGGCAGATGGATTTCGCCCCAGGTGCGGAAATAACCAATTTATCCCTACAAATACGAGTAAATGGTTCCCTCGGATTGTCGATAGAAGAGCCACTTATCATTTCAAAAAATAGTGGTGAAGCCTTGTTTGATTGGTATGGCCTCGGTCGCCTAGGAGGAGGTGATTCATTGTATGGTGCTAATCCTCATGAAGGTCGTCTGTCTCCAAATGTGGATAATTCTGCTAAAATATTGATTCCAGAAGGTGCTGAAATTACAGACATGATTCTGCAATCACTCTCGCCTGCTGACCCTGCTGTTTCGTTAAACCCGATTGACTGGAGTGTAACTTCTACGATACAAAATCCAAATGATGGAAGTATGTTCATGGCCCTCGAGGAGGATATCCTTATCATCGATGCTCACGCAAATCCAGTGATCATAGACGTTCTGGACCTTTCATCTCCTGGAATAATTTATGACATGGATTACGATTCCTCAAATAATCGATTCCTATTTGCAACTGAGAACAATGGCGTTATGCAAATGTCAGGCTCGAGTTATGAGATTCTTTCTCCTCTTCCAAACCCAGTGTTTGATGGGGTAATTACTCAAATTCACCTTGATTCTAATGGGAAAATTTGGGGGTTCAGTCAAGCTGGTTTACTGAGTCTCAATTCTGTTGGAACAGGATGGACAATGGAGCAAGCAAGTGACACTTCTCAATGGCCTGCCGGCATCATAAAGGAGGTCTTTGAGATAAATGGCATCATATATGCCGCAAATTGGGGTAATGATCTCCAATCAGAAGATGGCGCTGGATTAATGCGATGGGACCTCGCATCAATGACCGCTCTCAATCCTTGGAGTACTGAAAATCAACTGCATAGTGATCTAATCACAGACATTGTACAAATAGGAACTCAGTTGATTATTTCTAGTTGGGATAGTGGGATTGGGAGATATGATACAAACAGTGGGTTTTGGTTGCCAACATGGAATGCAGGTAACTTCCTTATCTCAAACAATGTTAATGGTTTAGAAGTAGTCGATGATGGATTATTCATTCTTCTTGAAAGCCATCTTCAAACCTATAATATTTCATCAGGGAGTTTTGGTTCAATACAGCCGCTTTCTTCACTTAATTTGTTTAGAGAAACATCAACCAATCCATCGCTTATACAATGGACAAGTCAAGGTGTTAGAAGTCCAATGAATGCCACGCTTCTCATCACAGATGGTAGCGGTACTTTTGTGAAAATGGAACCGGAAAACCCAACGCCAATTCAAGGCTCAATTAGGATTGGAAGTTCACCCACATCTGACGATATGGTTGATGTGATTGAAATTGGAAATTTAGCCTTCATTGCTAGCGAGTATGATATCGATGTCTTCGATCTTCAAACGACATCGTGGACTACTACAATAGAATCCCCATACCTTATCGATAACCTAGGTTCCATTGGAAACCATCTCGTGATTGGAACGGTAAACGACGGGATAGGACTTGTAAATCTCAGCACCGCCGGCCCTTATTCCATCGAATTTATTGATGTTTCAGATGGCTTATTGTCTTCGGGCATTACCGACGTTGCAAGCTTAGGTAGCCTGCTCATTGCTACTCATTACGGAGAAGGGATATCCATACTCAATTTTTCCAATGGCTATTCCTCACAATCCAGTCAGATCACCACGATGACAGAATCAGATGGTTTAGACTCGGTTTTTGTTTCTGATGTCGCTACATACGGAACGACCGCTTACATTGGATCTGATGATGATGGAGTGCTTCGTGTTGATTTGCTCTCTCAAACACTGTTATCGTCTTGGATTTCTACAGGCGTAACATATTCCAACTTCATGCCAGTTTCCATCTCCCAAGACATTATCCACGTTGGATTATACGGATATGGGGTTGTTAGAAAAGATCTCAATACAGGGGAAATTCTCCAACCGATTTTGCCCTCTGGAAACAGCGGTAGTAATGGTTTGGCTAGTGATGAAATTTTGGCATTATGGACCGATACTCAAACTGGAGTCGTCTACATAGGTACCGAAAGAAGTCTCGAAGCGTGGGATGGTACCAGTGTCACCAGATTGTACAATGATGGAAATTATCAAACGAGTAGTATCACAAATACGCAAAATGAAATTTATTTTGCATCCAATGCAGGGTTGTGCTTTTATTCAAAATCTCCATATCAATTTGAGGGATGTTACGACGAGGGCGATGGGTTACCAGACACCTTTTCCCAGCACGTACATTTGTCAGGAGACACTATCTTTGTAGGGACAACTTCGGGGGTGGGTTTATTCTCTCTCACTAATGAAACCATTTACGAAACTTGGGAAGCAAACCCTGATAGCCTTATAGCAGAAACTGAAATTATTGATGACAAAATTTACGTTGCATTGACAAATATTGGTGTAGCGCGTTATGACTTATCATCGGATACATGGCTTCCCCTATGGGATGAAGATAATCTTCTCAACAGTAATGAAATAACATCTATTGAGAAGGATACTAATCCTAATAATCTGTGGATTGGCGGAGGTGATGGTCTCCAACTTATCAACACTACAACTGAATCTGAAATCCTTCATTGGCCAGAAGGTTCCTCACAATATCCCGGAGGAAGAAACCCTTACCAAGTCACAATCATAGATGATATTCTTTACTACAGATATCAATGGCAGTACGGAGGTGGTAATTGGGGGGAAGACCAAATCAGAAGAATTGATTTGACCTCATCATCTACCCTCTCAAATTTAGATGTTGGTCAGCGTCTCGGAGTAGATGGGTGGACTTGGGGCATGGGTCAAAGTGGTGATTACCTGAATATTGGCGTGTCTGAATACGGAGGAGGGAATCAGGGTGGAGGGAATGCGCCTGATGGCGGCATCGCTCAATGGGATACCTCTTCAAACTCATGGGCTCCTAATATTGAGCTTACTCCCTCGATCAACGATGTTGAATCAATAAAAACAAGCCAAGGAGAATATTGGGTGGCGTGGGGTGAAGAAAAAGTAGTCAGATATGATAACAGTGGAGTCATTATCACGGAATTCCCCTCCAATATTATGGCTTTACCCGTACGCGGAATTGTAGAATGGGATAATCAAGTACTGTTTGCAACCGAAGAGGGTGTTGAAAGGTGGGATATGTCCACTGATTCTTGGGACTCTGCATGGGTACCTGGAAGTGGTTTACCGAATAATGCGGAAGAAGAAGTTGATGAAATTTACACTGTTGGTACTGATTTGTGGGTAGGAACTTCTGAAAGAACATGGTGGGGTGGGTTCCAAGATTCTACGGTTTTAAGACTTGACAACACTGGAACTTGGACTACTTGGAAGCCAGGAGGTGGTAATGGAAACCAAGGACTTGAACGAGGATACCCTATTTCTATCGAAGAATGTGGAGGTAAAACTTTCCTTGCGGCTCTCAATTTCAATGGTGGTCTTTCAATCTATGACGGCAATTCTTGGTCTTCGGTTTCAAATCAATATTTGCAAGATGATGATTCAGTCAATTCATTGGCTTGTGATGATAGTCAAATTCTTTATGTTGGATATGGTGACGACGGTGAAGGAATTTCACGCTATGACGTTGCCAATGATGTTTGGTTACAAGTCATCTCGCCCAATCAGGCTTCAATTAGCGACGGGGGAACTGATTCCGACGCTTTGGCTTGGTTTGATGGTAAATTGTTTATCGGCCATGAAGAAGGTAGAGGATCTATCAACGGAGGGCTTTCCATTGTCCCAACCAATGGCATAACATTTCAAAACGGAAATTCAGTCTTTGGAGGAGCTGCAATTTCTTCATTCTCGAAAGTTGGTACTACTCAACTCCTCATAGGGCAAGCCGGAGGAGGAATAAGCCGTATACTGCAATACGACGTGAATACGACTTCATTAGATGTTTTGATCAATTCGCCATCGCTTGAAGATGGTTGGATTACAGAAGTTGTCGGAAACAATACGCACATCTATGTCGCAACGAATGATGCAACAGCAGGTGGCGGAGGAGGGAATACTGGTATTCTCGAAGGCATTAGAAATTCATCTGGAAACGTGCTTTGGACAAGGAGTTGGAGTACGGATGGTAGAAAAATTTCTGATTTAGCATTTGAAAACGATGGATTGTGGATCAGTATCACCGGATTAGGGGCTCGAAGAATCAACCTCACCACTGATGCAGTGACTGGCTCATCTGCTGGTTTGCATACCAGCGTCGGCACACTCACACTTTGGGATGACAAAGTGGCCATGGGACTCATTGGCACCAGTAGCACAGGTGCCGGTGTTCAAATTTGGAATACAACAACCAATAATTTTGACACTGCTGCCCTCCTCAATGGTTTGCCCTCCAGTAATATCCAGTCTGTTGATGAAACCATGGATTATGTGTTCATAGGTACGAACGGAGGTATCGGTGTTTGGAACAAATCAATCAATGACTTCGATGCTCCAATGACTACGCTTGATGGACTTTCATCGAACAATGTTAATTCAATTACTGCCGTACCCGATCCCACTACTGGACAAGAAAGTGTTCTTTACATCGCAACAAGTGGTGGTTTGGACATTTGGAGTTTATCAAATCTTTCAAAGATCAAATCTCTGCAATCCATCAATGGGATGTCGGGAGATGATGCTTTTGGCATTGCTACCTCCACTAACCTGAACGGCACTGAAGCATTCATCAGCCATCGTGGAACTCCTTCCAGTCGTCCTTCTGTGAATCAAATCACACTAGATTTAACCGGAAACGGAGGGGAAAGTGTGAATGAAATCCATCTGTTTGATCAGTTACCATCAAATGAGATTTTGGCTATCGCTTCGGACTCGTGGGGAGTTCACATTCTCACCACACAAAGCCCCCTTGTTCATTGGAATGGAAATACTGAAACTTTTGAGGACGGCGTTCCAATTTTCCAACTTCCTGAAGACCCAATTATGTCAAGTGATGGTACCAGATTACTCATCGCTGGCGAAGGCGGCATAGCAACCATTTCTGCTTCGGCACCTCACAACATTATCCTCAGCGAAAATACACAAAATTACATTTCTGGTTTCGTTTCAAATAACGGATATTGGTTAATCGGCGACAGCGGATTGGAAAGGTGGGATTTACAAGGGAATCCATGGAATCAGATAAATCTGCGAAGAGGAGATCCATTAACGATTAACTTTGGCTCACTCTCGAGGAATGTTTCAGCCTTCACGCACCCGGATGTTTCGTATCAATTGATCGAACAAGGCGTCGTACAATCTCAGGGAATCAATGTACCTGGGCCAAATGACATCAACCTAAAGAGGATGCCAATTCAGTTAACATCCGAAGTCTCTAACGCACCAACTTGGATTAAGCTCATTGGATACAATTATTCGACCACTTTGAACTTGAGTGAAAATCCAAATCTCATCGATGTTGTCCAAAGAATGGTAGATGCCGGCGTAAAGGTGAACGGAAGTCAAATCGTCACGCTTTCTCTTAGCTCTATCTCAGACGGGGCGCTTGAATTCCGGATGATCTATGATTGGGAAAAATCTGAAACACCAATACAGATAACTGAATTTTATGATACACCAAACGATGGCGGGGGGAGTCTAACTGCAAAATGGACCTTAAACCACGACCAAGATTTTGGAAGTTACCAAATTTTCCTCAGTCCCTCACCTTGGTCGATGAATCTCACGAGTGACGAATTGATGAATTTCGAACCTGAAGCATCCATCGGTTTACATGAGCTGTTATACTGGGAAATTAATACAATAAACGGAATGCTTCTAGAAAATGGAGTCCCTTATTGGATCGCAATGGTGGTTGAGTATAATGACGGACGATTAGGAGCACCAGCCGTTTTCTCAAGTCCTGCCGTTGCCTTTGATGATGTACCAAGTCCTCCTGATTGGGTCATTGCAGTCAATGACGATCAATCTTTGAACGGGGGTCAATTACTTCTTGAATGGGCTCAATGTCAAAATTCCGATGATTATCTCCAGACAAACATATATGTCTCTACAACACCTTTCGAGGATTTGCTAGGTCTACAGCCCCACAGGAGTATATCTGAGTCAAACTCTACTATCTTGAACTTGAATCCAGAAACTCCGTATTGGATTGCTGTTTCTTGTGTTGATACTGCCGGTCAAGAAGACCTGTTCAACATCACTTCTATCGGGCCAGTTGTTCCAACAAGCCAACCCGATGATGGCGTGCCTCCGCCACGAATGGAAGATGTGTGGGCCATCGATGTACCTGAGGATGATGGTGGCGTGATTGAGGTTGGGTGGAGCGCAAATCCAGAAGATGATTGTGCGATTGTTACAATTTACATGCAAGCGGCCAACGGCGAAAAGCCATCATCGATTACCAGTGATTTTTCCGCCGTGAAAATAATCCCTTCATGTGAAGAAAATAGTACGTATGTTTCATCGATTAATGGGTTGCCGCTCTTTGATTTTCAAACATATTGGGTCGGCGTTGTGGCTTCAGATTCATGGCTCAATCACGATTTGGGTGACGTAAACATTGTCGAAGTAACGCCACAACGAGGTTTCGGGATGGAGGAGCAAGCGCCAGATAGAATCACAGAATTATCTGCTTGGGATTTCCCAGATGACTATGGCAATGCAATAGAAATCTCCTGGATGCCATCAAATGCATCTGATTTTGCGTTTTACTCAGTGTGGGTTTCTGAACACGAAGTAGATGATCTAAGAAGTTTAAGCGACATGTATCCAAACGATGGGTATTTGGGGTTGAGTTCCTTTTTCTTAGATAAACAATACATAAATTCAGACATTGAACCAATTTCAATTATCGTCGAGCGAGCGATTTACTTTGGAGAAAGTATCGAAGAAGGTGAACTGACTGAAATCACACCAGATCTCTCTCTAAATGTTGCAGTGACTGTACATGACATTCGAGGAAACGTCCATTTGATGGGGTTGACATCGGTCGAGGTTTTGCCAATTGATAATATCAATGATAAGGAGGCTCCTCCACGAATTGAAGGAGTTGTAGTTGACGACTGGCCAGATGATGATGGTAGTGCGCTACAAATCGAGTTTGAACCATCTCTTGCAAGCGATATTATGTCCTATGAGATATATGCTGCGAGCTGGGATTACTCAGGCGTTGGTGTTGGTAATTCTGGACCAAACCAGCCCGCCCTCTCAATCGATGCGAAATTGGATTCCAGTCCTATAAAATTGGACAAACTATCTGATGGAAGTCCAATTATACCAGGGATTGACATCACCATTGCTATTGTTGCTGTTGACAGTGCAAGAAATAGTTTTACTGATTCACTAAACACAGCCACGGGCCGTTCAGTTGTGGATGTCACCCAAATCTCTGAAGATGACTTGCCACAAATTCAGAATATCCAAGCCTCATGGAGCGGTGATTCCATCTTGGTCACTTGGGATTTCCCTAATTCTGGTGCGATCACTGGATATCAAATACATATTTCAGAAACTGAATTTGAGATGATTGAAGATGCTGTTCTCGTTGCTTCGAGCGAAGTCTCAAATTCATACCTGGTCACCACCAATGAATACGAATCATTATCTTCAAAAACAAGTTTTTGGATTTCAGTTACTCCGTATACAAATGATGTTATCAAATCACAAGTCTCTCCCGTTTTCCTCAGCGCCATGGAAATGGATGGCACCTCAGATAATGACAATAGTACAAATTTAGAGACAAACGATCTTGGTACAATATTATCCTCTGATAACGTTTTCATAGGTTTATTAGGCGTAATCGCCATTATTCTTGTGTTCTTACTTGTAAGGCGTGGTGGAAAATCAGACAAGTACGACAAGCAATACCAAATTCAAGAAGCAACATGGGGGATAAATCCAGAGGATGAATGGGGACAAATGGGGTGGAATATGCCACCTACTGGAACCCCTACCAATACAGAGGTCCCAAGAAACCCACCACCTATCTCTCCTACTGTTGAAAACAATTTATTTCAAGCCGCACAAAGAATCCAGCAAGAATCACCGCCTACTTCACAAACACCTCCTCTCACAAATAGAGAAAACAAATCCAGCGGCATCGATACATCCTTCCTAGATGACCTCTTGTGAGCAATAATGGGGAGCCCTCGTGACGAAGTTTTCACAACGGTGGCTGTCGTTAACGGGGAAATCGAATTCCTTGATTTACACCTTAAGAGACTAAAAGAACATGCAAATCGTTTGGATTTCGAGATCAATATCCCAGATTTTCAAAAGTTCGAAGATGGATTAGTCCGAATTACTTTCTCTGGGACTTGGAATTTTGAACATCGACCCTTTCCAGTTTACAAACCAAAAATTCGAGCCATATATGGCGAGGCTCCTGAGTTTGAGTATAAAGTGATGGGCACCAAGCATGGACAATGGAAACCATATCGCGATGCTAAATTACAAGCCAATTCAGAAGGTGCTGAGGTTTGTTTACTCGTGAAAAATGGACTGGTAATTGATGCGGATCGGGCCTCGCCGATTCTTCTCGATGCTCAAGGTATTGCATGGGCCTCTGACGAGAAAAATGGCAGCGTTCGGTCAGTTACCTTTGAGGCACTCATTGAATTATTTTCCCAGAATGGCATACCAATCCAATTCGGAAATATAACCAAGAAAATGATTGAAAGATGCCAAGAACTGATTGTCGTTGGTACCGGGATTAGAGTTGCAACGATTTCACACATTCATGAACAAAGAATTGGAAGCGGGACATTAAGAATGTTCGAAATATGTCACGATTTTTTGGAGGTTCGATGATGAACTTAATCGAAAAAATGATGCAATCTAGTGGCGATTGTGTATTTCTACTAAGTGGAGGGCCTAAATCTCATCTTGCACGTTCTTCGATGCTAGCCACGGCTTTTTCTCACCGCCTAGTAATTCGTCAACCCAACATCAAACCAAGTATTAACCATTCACCTCTGAATGGCGAAACCCGAATCAATCACCAAAAGGTTCCATTTGTTGCTGAACTACAGTCTTTTCAGAATGAATGGCATACACAAAAACTAATCTCAGCCGATTCTCTAAAATCCCTATTTTGTGCACTCAAACCATTCACACAAATTGGCCAGCGATGGTCCGGGATACTTTCCTATGAAATGCTTCAATGGACGCAGCCAATAAAATTGCACCATCCTCCTCTGGAAGGTACGATCTTGGGCATTCTTTGGCTCGTTGAATCTTGGGACAAGACAAGTGAGCCACTATCGTTTGAAGTTGGGCCTCCCGAGTTAACCGGGGTTGAATACTCAACCACCTCAGACGAAGAACACATTAACGCTATAGAAAAAATCCAAAATGCTATTCGTGCAGGAGAAATGTATCAAGTAAATTATGGACGAAGGTGGAATGGAAGACTGGTTGAGCATCCAAAGCAAATCTTTGCGCGACTTGCAAAGAGTAATCCTGCACCATTCTCTGCTTATTTTGAAGCAAGGGATCTTGGCATTGCAATCGCTTCATCTTCCCCAGAAATTTTACTTGAATCCGATGGAAAAAATGTGATGACTGCTCCAATCAAAGGAACGATTGGAAGGGGAAAAAGCCTCGAACATGAAAGGAAATTAACGCAAGAATTGATAAAAAATCAAAAGGAAAGAGCTGAACATCGTATGCTTGTTGACCTAGAGAGAAACGACCTTGGAAGAGTATGTACTCCTGGTACGATCTTTAGAAGCAGATTCGATGTTGAAGCATACGCAAATGTTCAACATTTAGTCAGTCAAATTTCAGGAGAATTACACCCTGATTTTACAGGTATTGATGCACTCAATGCGATGTTCCCTGGGGGTAGCATTACTGGTTGCCCAAAGACAGTTGTTTGTGCAAGCATCAATGAGCTTGAGGGTGCTCCTCGTTCTTTCTGGACTGGGTCGGCAGGATGGATTGATGTTCATTCCGGTGCCTCGACATGGAATATATTGATTCGTACTCTGGAAGCTCATCACAATAAGAAAGGTTGGTTAGGACAAATTTACGCTGGCGGAGGTATCACCATTGAGAGCAAACCCTCAGCAGAAGTCGAAGAAGCGAAATTGAAAGCGGCTGCATTGCTAGAGGCTTGTGGTTGGCAAGAAAAAAGCGATAAAAAACCGATATCCAAGCCATTAGAAATTAATACCATTTCATTGAATAAGGCCCCTATTACCATAAATCAAACCGGTAGGATACATTACTCGTTACAAAAAAGTAATGATGTGATCTTCGTTGATAATCTTGATTCGTTTTCATATAACATTATTCATATGATCGTTTCAGAAGGAAAAGATGTCACTGTTATCCAAGGTCGTAATGGTTCAAATGAGGACCTTGCATCTATTTTCAAAGCAAATCATATTGTCATTGGCCCGGGTCCTGGTCGTCCTGAAGTTAGTGCGATAACTATGTCAATTGCAAGAGAATGCCTCCATCGGAATACAAATGTATTAGGTATCTGTTTGGGACATCAAGCAATTGGTCTGGCAGATGGAATGCGTTTAATTCGGAGTCCATCGGGTCCAGTTCACGGAATTCCAGTTGAAATCGTCCACACAGGAGGCAGTATTTTGCCAAAAGAAGACATAATCAAGATGACGAGATATAACAGCCTATTACTCGATGGCGTGCCTAAAACACTAGAAATCAATGCGCAGCAGCTCTCAGGCAATGAAATAATGGGGATTACAAACGGATCAAATCTTCATGGAATCCAATTCCATCCTGAATCCATTGGTTCTGTACATGGCGACAAAATTATCAAAAAATTTCTCGACCTTGAGCGTATTGTTGAAAAATGAGGTACGCTAGGAGTTACCATGCCGACGTGCCGACATTGTTTCGGAGTGTTCCCAAGACACCAATTTATTCACGGAAACGGTCCAAGAGCACAGGTTTGCGTTCGTTGTGGACTCGATAAGGGGCTTGTTGAAAAGGAAGAGGTTTCATCTCTCTACAATAGCGAAACAGCAAATGCTCGATTCAGTCACATCGCTAGATATTGGTCTCCGCTTGTGTGGATTCTCGCTATATGGACCGCATGGATTCTCATCATTCGTAGTTTAGAACCATGGGGATTGTACTCTCTCGTCCTACTTGTCCTTTTTACACTCATTGCTCCTGTTTGGATGTTTTTGAACAGAGTGAAGTATCTAGCTGGACTTGAAAAATTAACCCCAGAATATGAAACCCCAAAAGGGCATTAATTTTTGGCGTGAATTTTGACTACATCCTGATTAGACAGGGAGTGTTCTGCACCAATCGTTCTTTTCGAACGTGCATCGGTTCCACGGATAAAACCATCACCGAGTTCAGTATGGATGTGATAGGCAAAGTCCTTGGTTTGTATACCATTTTTTACGATAAATGCATCAGGCAAAATTTTCCCATCGCCATCAATCCATTGATTGTCGTCTTGTACAGGAAAAACTACGACCTGGTCAAGCAAATCAAAGATCACATATTGCAAAAGAGAAATAATCCCTGTTCCTTCGTGTAAATTTAGAAGCCTATTCATTTCTTGAATCCCTTTTTCTTGCGAAGACGTGAGATTGATTTTGTCAATTAACTCAAATGATGCATTCTCTGGCAAATAATCAATGAATCCTGATTTGTCAGCACGTCTCAGCGCTAATTCAGTATCTGCCATTATAGGGAATATCTGTTGTTGATTAGGTAATTTATTCCATGGCTGGTGAACAGAGAGGTCAGATTTATTTGCTGCAATTACGATAGGAAATGCTGTTTTTTGTATGTTTGCCGCCAAATCACTAATATCTTTTTCAGACCAATCCCATGGTGAATGTATGTCTATATTTGCAGACTCCAGAGACTGATTGATCAGGTGCAAAGAGACCCCTATTCCTGAGAGTTTATCAACCAAATATTTGGTTAACCCTTTGGCGCCCTCTGCCTGTATCTTTCGTATGCCCCGGCTCCAACCATCAGCAATTAACCCCGTAATCCAAGATTCGATTTCTCCTGAAAGAAACTGTATCTCTTCAAGCATAGAATGGTGGGCAGTTTCAGGTTCTGGAACCTTTGGGTTACCTTCAATATCGGTTGTATTGGCGGAATCCACTACCTGAATAAGAGCATCACAACTCGATAAATCATTGAGAAATGCATTCCCTCTCCCACGGCCTTCGCTGGCGCCTGGTACTAAACCCGCAACATCAACAAGATGGCAAGGAACTAACCTTCGAAATTTCTTACACGCTCCCGTTCTTGGAGTGCAAATACTACCTCCTCTGGGATCATCGGGTGAGACTGGACTGATCTTTCCTTCAGCCTCTAATTTTTCCCTCAGCCCCTTACAAGGACAATCGAACCGAAGAGGGACAAATGCCACACCAATATTCGGATCTATTGTACAAAAGGGATAATTAGCGATGTCGACCTTTGCAAGAGTTAGGGCCGAAAATAAGGTCGATTTGCCCACATTCGGCTTACCTACTAAGCCAAGGCGCATTCGTGTTTCACACCTTGGAATTAATTCGATCTACTAAGTCTTTTTTTGTTCCAGTGGCATCTATTTCCAACGAGGTTGCAAGTTCTACTAATTCGGCCTTTTTCATTTTATTGAGATTGCTGAGTGAATAATCTACGCCGCTTTCTTCCACGCTTTCTTCCACGCTTTCTTCCACGCTTTCTTCTTCAACAACATCCTCTGGCTCAGAATTATCATTGTTCTCTTCCGTTTGAACTTCGCTACCTGAGGATATTTCTTCATTGGACTCTTCTGTTTCTTCCTCGACATATTCAATGAACTCAATATCAAGTGCATTTCGTATGCCCATGAGGTGAATATCAATCTCTGGGAGATCGATACTTCCATCCGAGTTCAAATCCATTGCATGAACTAATTTCTCAATATCCCATGGAGGTAAGTCGGCAATTTCTGCGACTCTTAGCGCATTACTGAACTCAAATAGGTCCATACTACCACTATTATCAACATCTGCCCATTCAAAGAATTGGCGAGCAGTAGTACCTCTTCCGGCTAACCACTTTGTTAACTCAACTAATGCCGGTTCAAAATGTACGGGGAATTCAGTTACTTCGTCGTTATGAAGTTCTGTAGCAACTGCAATTACCGTGCTGCCTCCTTCTTCCTCTTGAGACGTTCCAATTACAAGATTAGAATCGAGACCTACGCCACGACTTAACAACTTTCGAATCGAGGTCTCTCCTTGTGTGAGATGATACACTGACACATCGGTTTTTCCTGATATTTCGAACTTGTAAGGCGTTCTCGAAAATGCGGTTTTTGCAACAATACCTGTTGTCATAAGCATCCCAATCGTAACCAAATAGAAGCCAACAGAAGCCGTGAGGCTGAATCCTGATACATTTTCATAGGTTGCTTCTTCAACAAGTGGGCTAATTTCAATAAACATCCAGTTACCCATCAAGGATACAATTGTAGAAAAGAGGCCTCCCACGATTACAAACCAGGTCGCCAATGAGGCACTTCTGCCAGCCAGTTTGTTTCCTGATGCGGCAGGATAAAGAGAAAAAATAACGCCAAGAGAGAACAAACCCCCAATTGTATACAGATATCCCATATTTACTGTTGATGCTACCAACTCGAGAGAGGCGTCTCCTACCATGACGTTGAGTCCCGTGAAGAATGCCAAAATGGCAAAAATTGGCAATAAAAGTGCGCCTGCTGCAACAGCAAGGGCGCCAGGTTCTTGGAAAATAGATCCAGCATCTCCTCTTGTCGTAGCAAGAAGATTGGTACTAGCAGCAAGAATTGGGAAAAGTCCCATTGTTACTAAAATGGCCGCAACAGATTGAATGAGTGTTGAATCTGCTGATTTTGAGAGGAAAAAGGGTGAAACTGTGACAAAAAGTAACAACATGCTCGCTTTAGTTAGACTTCCGCTCCAAATAGGCCTCCCTGTTGTTGTAGGAATTATGTGATATCCTACTGCAAAAATAAGTGCAAGTGGAACCCACCCCTCAAGGATAGCGTTAGCCATCCAAATAATTTGAGTTGAGCCTGCTAATTCAGCCACAAAACGGATTACTAGAGCGAATACCATGGAAATTAATCCCATGATCAAAAACCAACTGCTGACACTTGTTGAATCACTGGTTGATGCATTGGTGATGAGGAGGTTGACTAAGATGGAAGCGATTAGTGCAGCATAAATCATGCCGATTAAACTAGTTTCAAATGGCCCGACATCGATGAATATTGGAAGCATAAGCGAAACGAATGTGATTCCAAACCAAGCAAAGCCCATCATCGCAGCGTTGGCTTCACTCGCAAGACGGCCGCCATTTGCTCTGCTGTGTGCCATGAGGCACCCGCCAAGTAGAATTGAAAATACTGCTGCATAGAGGGTTGTTTGGTTGAATGTTTTCATGGCGCTTCCATCATCCCAGGACCAACCAATGCTGGCCAATGAATCAAGAGCTGTTGGGTCATAGTGGTGCCAAGATGCAAGAAAACCACCGATTGCAGACACAACAAGCCAAACACTTCCGTACTGAATCCAGGTCTTGGAACCGTTTCCATCGTTATCTTTGAATAAATCAACCAAGCCTACCGGTGCTCGATTCAAGAGAAACATGCCCGTTTGTCTCAAGGCGTCCCGCATATCACCTACGCCTCGATGCAAAAAATGCGCAGAGGTAANCANAAGAAATACAAGAAAAGCAGCAGATAAAATTACTCCGAACATACACTCACCTCAATCAGAAAGAATTTCACCAACTATGTTCGATACAATGAGGCCACTCATAATCAAAATCCCTAGGATATAGTACCATATTCCNGAACCACCCAGAGAATCAAGAAGAGGAATCAAGTCACTAAAAACGGGGATGCTGTCCCATCCAAAGATTGAACTGAACATCCCCAACAAACCAATCAATCCGACGGTGAAAATCGTCATGAGTACCCGTGATGCTGCTGGTTCTGCATGCCCTTGTGTGACATCTGGCAAAATGGCAATTTTTGACATTGGAAGACCTCTATCCCCTAGGGGTGTCTTATGCCACCAAAAACGTGGTCATAAACATTGACCAAAACACGATTAGAGAGTGGAAATTATGTCTTTCGAAGGTTAAGCCTGCTCAAGCCCCTTCTTCTTAGCCCAACACCCAGAGGATTCGGCAAGGCTCCATCTAAAGAAATCTCTTCTTGCCAAACCTCTTTACAACTGCATGATAGGCCTTCTAAATCAATAAGATCACCGCTGACTGAATATCTTTCAATTGCAGCAACAACATCACTGTCACAATCCCCGCAATTATGGGCACCTCTTGGTTTCCCTCCTGCTGTGGGATGAATGATTAATCTTGAAACTTGATCTTTATCTCCGTTAACTCCATCTTTAGGGTGGATGAATGCATGTGTCTGCTCAATCATGCTCACTAAGGACCAAAGCCATGGAGGGCGGAATTGGTCANAGCGATATAATCTATCGATTATCGTACCTTTTTGGATGTTCATTGGATTAACAGATATCTCGTCACTTTTTTCTGCAACCGCNTTGACCCAATTTATTCCGTGAAGCAAAGCATCACCTTCGCTCATGAATGGAGGTTTGAACATGAGATAGGTCTTGACTCTTAGTGAGTATTTTTGGAGCAATTGGACAGCACGATCCCATGAGGATACGCTAAAGCCCTTATTGACGTGAAANCGCAAAACTCCATCATCATATGCTTCTAAACCAATCGCTACAGTGAAATTCGGATTTTGTTTTGTCGCCCATTGCAGTTTTTCATCCGTGATTTGTTCTGTCCGGCTTTCAATAACGAGTTCCTTGTTCAAATCATGACAGTCCTTTAGCACTCGTTGTTGAAATTCAAGAGGTATTTCTCTGTCTTCAAGTAGACTACCAGANGTGTAAACCTTCACCATNCCCATTTCCTTGAANTTGTGATATTTTNCCTTCGCTTTTTCCCATTGTGANAACAGGTTTTCAGCGGTNACATCGTCTCTTGTGTCATTAAAATATCCACAAAAGGTGCACCCTGATGACCACCACCAGTGACATCCCTTTGTCCTCAAAATAACTGTAACTGCTTGTGTGGGAGTTCCGTCAGAAAGTGTTTCTGGAGTGTGATAAACTGTTGCTAAATCATCAGCATCCCAAGATTGTTTTTTTTCCAATGCCCACGGTAAATTCGCAGGGGCTTTGATTAGATCATGAATTTTTTTTGGCTTTACACCNGACTGTGGATGCATCACGAGTCTTCTTTCAGCCATGTGTGTGGTAAATTCGATTTACGTTTCAAACCGTCGATATTATTCCTCTTCATGTAATTGTAAACGGAAAAGGATTGAAGAGCCAGCGTAAACGTACTCTCCCTTTGGATGCTTCGGATGCTTACTCTCTGCAGAAATAACTTGAGGGGAGTAGTCACGAGCAGGTACGCGAATATCAACGCGGCTACCCAAACGTATCATCCCAAAGCGCTCNCCTCTCCTNAATTGAACNCCTTCTGTAACCCAAGGGATGATGGTTCGAGCCAGGGCTCCNGAAATCTGCGTAACCTCAACAATCAATCCTTCTGGAGATTTGAACAGCGACCTTACTCTTTCGTTGAATTCACTTTCTTTCTTGAAAGCAGGAAGAAATGGCCCTCTGCGCAAACCCTTGCCNGTCCTGTGNTCCATCCGTATGATTTCGGATGTAATGGGTGACCTGTTAACATGAACATCAAGAGGGGACATGAAAATCGCAATACGCCAAACATCATGATCTGACTCTTCACCTTTATTCACGCCAACAAAACGTTGTTCTGTTTGGAAAGAGAGNGGTTCCTCGCAAGGTTCAGGATACCAATCTCCGGTTAATTCATCTTTTTCAATTTGGTTTTTTTCAGATTTTGATGGACGTCTGCCCACCGCTTTTTCTCTCCTTACAAACATGACATGNCCGTCTGCAGGAGATACTATNACTCCTGCATCTTTTGGAATCGGTCGGTCNGGATCTCGCCAAAATTGGGCAAAAAAGACAGATAAAATGAGTAATAAAGCNCCGCACCCAGGTGCAAAACCATAAAGTGGATCTACAAACATTCCAATAAGAACGCAGCTTACTCCAATGAGCGCAGGCGTCAGTACAGGGAGTAAACCTCCCCTCGCTAACATGAAACTCAGAAAACCACCTCAGGCATCAGCCCAAGGGTCATCGTTGGTAGCCCATTCNGTCTGAGCAACGTTACTGGGCGTAGATTCTTGTGGTTCGGNTGTTTCTTCCCCCGCTTCCTTCTTCACCCAATCCAAAGCTGCTGCACCTAATTCGCTACCTTTGAGATAGCGGTTGTTGTCTTTATCATACGCTTTTGCGAATTCAATGAAGCCTTCTTTATCGCTGATGTTATGTTTTTCCATAACTCCTGCGAGTACGCTTTCTGACCAGTTCCATTCATTTTCAGATGCNGGTACGGATGCTGGTGATGCTGGTGCTTCAGATGCATCCGTTTCTGGGGTTGTTTCGGAAACTTCAGCAGGTGCCTCTTCCTCTTCGGGAGTGGAAGCATTGTCTGTTTGTGGNGATTCTGCATCTATTTGTGCCTCTGCTTCCTCAATGGTCATTTCTGCNGCCCTTGATTCNATGATCTCTTCCATCTTTTCTGTGATGGCTCGACCCATGTGTTGACTTTCTTTTTCAGCCTCTATGGCTTTCTCTATCATCTCGTATCGTTGTTTAATGGCTTTGTTCAAATCTTCAAACAGACCCATGTGATCGACGTACCACTCGTCTCTTGTTCGNAATTCTGTTACTGCAAGGCGCAAATCGTTATCCANTTCCTCAGCAATGCCGAAAACTTTNCCCAAACGATCTTTTTCTCTTGAATATTTTTCTTCCATCTTTTGTAACTCTGGCTCGAGATGTTCTACGCGCTGAGAAACNCTCGCTTCGCTCATCTCTAATTCNTTGATTCTGTTTTGTTTTCTCGACAATAAATTATCTTGAGCCTCTTTTTCGATTTCTCTTTCGATAATCTCTTTTTCGAGNATTTCTATCTCTGCTTTCATATCAATGAGTTCTTTTTCTTGAGCTTCGTACGCTGAGTATAGTTTTTTCAACCGGTCAGATTCTTCATCCAAGCGTTGTTGAAGTTCAGTCATTTCTAATTCTGGAGTCACTGTGCCTTCTTCTGACATACAAACCACCGGAGGTCTAGCCCCTAGTTAGTCCACCTCCATTATGCATATCAAATCAACCCCCAAAGGAGTGATAAAATGAAAGTGTGAAGGGTTTCTTCAAGATTGCAGTCTTGATGCATCTGTAATAGATACTAAGGCTTCTGCGATACCNACCTCCGACATTGAGTGCCCTGCATCTGGAATAATCGCCAANCGGCTATTTTCTAGATTTTGATGTAACTCCCAAGCGCTTTTCATTGGGCACACTACATCATACCGGCCTTGTACAATTGAAGTTGGTATCTGGCTAATTTTATCTGTATTCTTTAGGATAAATTCATCTTCAAGAAAAATTCCGTTTACAAAATAATGACATTCTATCCTCGCAAAGGCAATGGCAAAATCGAGATCTTCGGATTTTTCAATCGTTCCTGGCTTCTGAATCAGGTGACTCGTAGCCATTTCCCACCTTGTCCATTGCTTTGCAGCAGCTCTCTGCACTTCAATGTCTTCGCTTGTAAGTCGCTTGTAATATGCTGAGATTAAATCCCCTCGCTCTTGTGGAGGGATATGATTTTCATAATGAGAAAACGCGTCTGCGAATATGTGGCTTGCTCCGTCTTGATAAAACCAATTTAATTCGCTCTTTCTACACATAAAAATACCTCTNANCATCAATTCAGACACACGCGAAGGATAGTGGATAGCATAAATCAGTGATAATGTTGAACCCCAAGAACCCCCAAATACCCTCCATTTTTCGATGCCTAAATGCTGCCTAAGTTTTTCGATATCGCTTACTGAAGCCATGGTATTATTTTCTAAAAGTTCTGCATGAGGTGTTGATTTACCACATCCTCTCTGGTCAAATTGAATAATGTGATAGAAACTTGGGTCGAAGTATTGCCGATAAGATGGCTGGCTTCCTCCGCCTGGACCTCCATGGATGACAAGTACAGGTTCACCGTCAGGGTTTCCTGATTGTTCAAAAGCGATAGTATGAACAGAACTTACATTCAAAAAATCAGTTACAAATGGTTCAATTGGGGGATACAGTACCTTTGACAAATCAGAATCTGGCATGAGTGCTGGTCTTGTCATCAAATTTTGGCCCTTTTGGTTTATTTCGAGGTTTCTCTGCCTAAATGAATCATAATTGCTTCATCCAGTTCTTCTTTTCCCCTTATGACTGCCTCATCGCTCAATGNAAGTAAACGCCCACTTGCTGCTGAATAAATTGCTGGATTTTTCAAGTTGAGGTTTTTGGTGTTTGAAATCGTTTTTGTCATTTTTTCCATCGCTTTCTGATAGAGTATCAATTGAAGGCGATGGCTTTCTAACAACCGCTTTTCGGCATCAGAAATGGGTTGCATATCCAATGATTTACCCGAGGTTTGTTGCAAGGGATGGCCTTGTTTAGGTTGCTTTTCATTAAATCCATTAATGGCTCCAGTTGTTTTTGCATCAATTACTTGTAAATACAAATCACCTTTTTCGTTTTCAAGAATCAAGACCAGATCAATACGCCCTTCAAAAATTGCTTCAGAATAATCAACCCTTGACTTCTTTTTCCTTCCTTTTGGAGTCCATAAATATCGGAAAAAGTCCTGGTGGTTCATTTCATGGCGATACCAAAACGGTAATTCTGTCCTTAGACCAATAACCTTCATTCCATCAACTAAATGTCCGTTGGTAAGAGTTCCCAATGCTCCTTCTCTAGCCAACGTCCCCAATACCAACAACCGTTGTTTAATCTCTGTGATGTTTTGCCGATCTGTCATTGAAAACTCTGCCAATATTTCATCGATTATCTGTTCCGATGTTAATCCATCATCGTTGGCGATTAACCAATTTTCACTCAGTGATGAAGGAGAAATAGCCGGATTGGGCAATCCGATTTCGATTAAGCGATGGAACATTTCACCAAAAATTGTGGGTTCAATATCTAGATAAGGACCTCCATGTATAAATTCAAGATTTGATTCCTTGTGCAAGTCATGGGTTGCCAGATAAATCCGTTGTTTTATTTTTTTAATCGGGAAATCTGGTTTCTTTTCATCTTTTGAGAAATGACCTATACGTTGAATTTGTTTTTTAATCTCTGGAACATTTTCATGCCTTTCAAAGCAATCCATGTGATGATAAAAATGAATCCCATCTAATTGAGCATTCATAAATGCATCATGCTTGTCTAATGTTGAAGGATTAATGACGAAATCTGTAACCTCTTCGCTCTTATGTAAATGCGTCCAGAGCGATTGCAATAACATCGCACCATGGTTTCCAATACCGAAGGCCTTGGATGGAATCACTAGGCTCCCATTATCATCCATTGTAACTTTTTTTGGAGCTCCTACGATGATGAGTAAATCTTTGACTCTGGTCAGGCTTACATACAATTGACGTCGTCGCTCTGCCCTGTCTTGGGTATTTTCCATCACCTTACATAAATTCCATAACCCGCTTAAAGGGGCTGTCTTGCCAGGCCAAGGGTTTAATTGTGCAGCAATTAAATCAGGGGTTATTTTTATGTGATCTTTAGAAGCAAGAGCACTATCTCTCACTCCAATCGAAAAGGGGTCAAATAAAATCACCACCGGTGATTCAAGGCCTTTGGACTGGTGAATAGTCATCACTTTCACCGCACCAGTAATCGAGGATGGTTTTCCTGTTGGTCCAGCGGAGTCGAGTGCTGATAACTCATTCAATCTTGCATAAATTGATGAGGCATCATGCCCTACTTCCTGAATGATTTTTGTAATGAGTTGTAAAAAATTCTCAATNTCCTTTCTCTCGGAAGTAGAGGGATGGGATAAGAAAAGATCTGAGTGGTCAATCCAAATTTCAAGTGCTTCTTTGACATATCCAGAGGATGATAACTGCTGTGAATAAAGGATGAGGTTGACGAGTTCTTGGTTTTGGATTTGTTCATCGAGATGATTTAGCCATGNAATCGTTTTGAGTTTCGCTGAGAATAACTGATTAATTGTAGCNTCGTCTAATCCTATTGTAGAATTACGTAACAGACCAAGTACTGCGTTTTCATCTTCTGGATATGCCATAAACCGCAAATGTCGTACTAAGGCTTTTACAACAGGTTTTGCTAAAAGTGGGCCTTCGCGATCAGCAACCGCAGGTATGCCTCTCGACTCTAACGCCCTGACTATCTTGATGATGTTTGTTTTTGAATGGGCTAATATCAAAATTTCTTCGGGTTTTACTTTCCGATAAGTTTCAACCTGAGATTCATAACTTTTGATTTCACTATTCCACTTTTTGGTGGGTTCACCTTTGAGTAAAGAAGCAATGCGAGAAGTCATTAATTGCAAAGATTGGTCTCTTAAATCGGCTCCCTCATGCTTGAATGCATCAATTGCTTCGCCTAGACCTATTGGTTTGGGTTCAAGCGATTTCGATACTGGCATTAGCCATTCAAGACGTCCACGCAGACTAGATTTACGTTTTGGAGTCAAGGGTTGGGGTCTCGCGTGCCAATCTCCAGTGATTTCATGATGTTTTGAATTAAAAATATCTGAAAATAAATGATTCAGTGTTGTCANTAAACCTGGTAAAGTTCGGTGGTTAATCGATAATTCGACGTGACCTTCTGACCTTTTCTTGGTTTCTAATTCGCTTGAACTATTGCCATCTTCCCCAAGCCTAAAATCGTGAAATCTAGCCTCTGCTGGGAATTTGATATCTTCTGTATCTGCTTTCACGAAACCTGAATATTTTCCAACACCTCCGCCTACTGGCCTTGGATCTCTTGACTTTTCTTCAAAACGAATTCCTTTCAATCGTGATTCTTGGTTTTGTTCAATACGATTTATTTCTCTGATTGATGCGACTGCCCTTTTCATGACGCGAACATCTGCTTGTCTAAATCGATAAATGGATTGNTTCATGTCTCCAACAATACAAACCGTTGGATCCCAATCCCCCGCAGGAGGTTTTGGACAATCAGGCTCNCGTTTTCGGCGTCCCCATAANCGGCACAACAAACGGTAGTGCTGAGGATTTGTATCTTGAAACTCATCNATGATGTAGGCTCTATATTTACTCCTGATGCGCGTTAAGATGTTGTATCTTTTTTCCAAATCTTCCTGGACCTTTGGATGCGCACTTGCATCCAATATTGCTTGGTGTATATGATGGTCTGACCAGGGATTTAATGCAAGGGAATCGAGTGCTTTGATGATTGATTTTGGATACCAATCGCGACAAACATTGGGACAGCGTGTCAAAAGCAAATCCTCGGCTAATTCGTGACGGTCATCGTGATATTGGAGACCTTGTTGAATTCTTATCTGACGGAGTATTTGTTTAACTCCTTGATGTGTAATAAACAAATCTCTGAGAATTGACAACTCCATTTCTTGCGTGAAATTGTATGAACTTGAAGGTGGNTTTTCAAAAACATTAGTGGTTAGCACTTTAGGAATGACTGTTTGTTCCTCGGGCAAAATTGGNAATTTGAAAAAGGGTGAGAAAAGTGCGGCAGCATTTCCTAAATTTCGAGATAAATATCCTATTGGGGAGTTAAGTCGCTCTCTTATAATTGCAATTACAGATTCGGCCTTCAAGTATATTGCATCAATGATTTGATTGTCATGCTCGGCCTTTCCATCCTTCTTTGTTTTCAAACCACCTGCCCACTTTTGTGCATCGGAAAGGCGACTGTTTGAGAAAAANCCTGCATCAGGTTTCAAGGAAGCATCGAACGTACTAGATGATGCGACTGATGCATACCAAATCCACTGNATCTTTTCAAAATCAGAGATTGGGTTCACATGTGTTAATAGATATTGAATAAATTGAAATCGGTTTAATCCCTGNGTTGTAGGTGATTTCACAACGAGGGGGCCTCCTCCGTCAAGCCATACATCGACCCAATCCTGGAAAAGTTTGTGCAATTGCTGAAACAGTGATTCAAAATTATCATCAATGAGGGAGGTAAAAAGTGATTCTATTTTTTCTTGGTCAAAGATGATTTCATCAGAATTTGGTAAAACAAGATTTTTACGAGATTCTTCAACAAATAAAGAATTTCTCATCATGGCTTCAAGGAGTTTATNTGCACGATACTGACCTCCCATGAACTGGAATACTCTGTTTTTTGACGTTACAAATTTGTCGACATCACCCCTTGCGCCAGCGAGAAATGCTTCTGTTCCATTCTGAACCTTCCATGTCAAACGTATGGCTTCTTTNTTTAACAGAGGCACTATTTCATCTTCCATTAATTCTGAGACCGGTTTAGACGATAGCATGCCGANCCATGGAGAAATGAGGCTTGAAAGAAATGCATCAATAGTGGTAATCGGNGCTGAATCTAATTTCGAAAGCAACATCTCTAAATCTGCTTCTGAACGCAACCTTGGGTCAAAATGCATGTCTTCTTGTACTGATTTCACCGTTGGCGGTAGTATTTGTGTTAATTCCTTTCGGATTCTCGCTCTCAATTCTGTTGCCGCTTTTCGAGTGAATGTGATGGCAACTGTTTCTTCAGGTAACAGCCCGCCCCAATCGTGTGTTGAAGTTCTCTCCTTTTGCGGATGAATGAGTAGGCCTTTACCGATGATGTCCTCTCTTGGTCCTGCCGATAGTAACCTTGTAGACCTTTGATCTGTCGTCAACAAATGCTGAACATACCGTTTTGCCATCACCATCGTTTTGCCAGTGCCTGCTCCTGCATCCAAGGCAATATGCCGGTCTAGGTCTAAACCAAAGAGTTGTCCTCGATTCAATTTTATCATGAAGAACCCCCTAAATCAGCGCTCATGCAAGCCTCTTTGATATTGCAGTATTGACAATGGCTACCTGGAAATGGAGCAATNGTACCATTTTTTGCCCGCGTGATTACTCTTATTGCAGTGGTCAGGCGCTCCCTCATCCATGCTCTGAACGGATTACTTCTGGGNGGAGTAGACTCATCTGGTCGTCTGAAATGATCGTGGGTGAGGTTTGTTAAATCTCCAACAGGATTACTCTCAAGTAATTCAGTAAATTCACTATCATATTCAACCCAGTGTTTCATATTGTTTCCTATGACTGAAGTACCAACGCCAATAACACGGTCTCCAGGATGAAGAAGTTCCCAAGCGCGAGCATATAGTGCAAGTTGCATTTCTGCGAANATNAATTGGCGGTGTTTGTCATCCTTCCCCGTATCTTTTGACCCATCACTTGTTTTTAAATCCCGAATAATAACCAATCTTTTTGCTGGAATTTCCGAACCTAAATCAATATCTAATGGCACCAATCCAGCATTTGCCTGACCTTTCCAATTAAGNATTTGATCAACTCGATCAATTTGCCCTCTCAACAGAAAGCCATTACTATCTACTTTGATTTCAAGACCATCCATTGATTGTTTNCCTATCCTAAATTCAGTTGCGATTGGGCTCGCTCCGCTTATCGAAGATTCTGAATCGATCATTCTTCCAATCCTTCCGCCAATTTTGATTGATTGGTCATGCAGTAGCCATGCTTCCAACTCTTCACTCGTACATGCAAAAAATTGTTGTAATCTGTACTGAATATTGGCGCCTTTACCGGTCAACCAAGGCGCAAATTTAACTGAGTGTTCTAACATTTCATCCCACAATGATTCCTTCCGACTTTGAATCCATTCACCCATTGAAACCTGAAGAGTAGAATTAGAAAGGTATTGTGTGATGAGCCATTCCATCAACTCATGGACAAGATTGCCCCTCAAACGGGNAGAGATTTCATCTTCAATCTTCTCTTGCTGATTTATCTTTAATCCTCCTTGGTACCAACCTTTACGAGGACAAAGCAACCATTGGTTAAACAAATGTGGAGACCATGTTTTTGGAAGTTTCAAGGACTGATTCTTTCTTCCAGTCCTTGCATCAACTGATTCAATTCCAAATTCAATCGGTTTTATCGGTCTAGCATCGATTCCAAGAATTTGTTTATTTCCACTTTGCCATCCCGAATGTGGCCAAATTTTGGCTTCTCTTCCCTTGGCCAATTTGTTCCGNGTGGAGGGTACAATTAGAAAACCCTGATTGTGAAATAAATTTGATTTATGATGTGGAATAACCTCTCCAGCAGAGAGATTATTTATTTCAGGTTCTCGAAGAATACTCTCTTTGACCAATGTGGCCTCAATTGAAGCACTTATTGCATCAAAAGTGATTGGGCGTCCTAGTGAATTTCTTCCTTCAATGGCAGCTAGCCCTGTCCTTTGNCGTTCATCCCTGGGCAATCGGCCACTTAGATGAGTCGTGTATCCNGAATCGCTCATTTGTGTGAATTGATCTTGAAATAACAACCAATTGATATCATCATGTTCTACCCACCGCCAAGCTCTATCCTGTAGGTTTGATTTCCATTCCTGTTTAGAGATGAACGAAGGTGGTTTTGCGAGTTGTTCTAAACTGCCAACAGATTTCAGGCGAAGGAGCCACTCACTGACTGGACTGGAAAGTTCTATTCCCTCTTCGATGGTGCCGTCGATGATAATCAACTCCGGCGACGATGCAAGAATATGATTCCATTGATGGCGAGCACAACGAATTGGTTGGTCTAGTGAAGCAAGCCCCAATTTAATCTTCGTAGCATCATCAACCCAAGGAACTGTTGGATTTTCTAAAAGCCAATTCTCAGATTCTACACTNAANCAAANCACAGGTCCATCGAGAGGCACATGCATGTCGTCAAAGGCAAAGAATTGAGTGGAAATATCAACTGGTTTCTTCAACCTCAGCGTGGTTGTTGATGCAATTTCATAAATCATTTCAACACGGTCTTCCTTCTTGGGTATCAATTTATGAGACCGTAATAGTTTCAATCCGTCCTCAATTGAGGATAAAAATAATGACAGCGCTTTTTCATTATCAATATCAAATTGAGAAAGAGTGAGTGATGATTCTAGCTTTTGAAACCAATACTCCAAATGTGAAATAGCCTGAGGAGTTGGAAGTNTTTCTCCTGTAAGACAACCTGGAGTTTTTGATCCTGAATTCATTACGTCCTCATCNTCAAAAAAAGGAGAAAGAATAGATGCAAGACATAGTAACCACCATTGCGTTTCTTCATACCTTACCGATTTTTCATCACCAGACTCATGATGAGGCGGGTTTTGTCCAAGATAGTATAGCCATCTATCAAGTGCCCCTTTCCCTCCCCTAATGTGTGCTTTTTCTGCAATATCTAGAAGAATTTCAGGATGACATCTAGGTTGTAATTCCGAATCTTTTGGATGAATGATTTCATCAAAAAATGTTGTCAAATCAATACTATTTTGATAATTTAATCGAAGAATTTTATTGACATCCCAAGCAGATGGNCCATGACATATTGCTATGAAATTCAAGAGGGTTGAAACGATAGGGAATTCTGATACACTACGCTCAAATTCGGGTGGTTGAATGCCTACGGCTGTTAATTTTGAACCAATCTTTTTGACTAAATCNGAAGGGTTTGGACACAGTACCGTGCAATGGTCCAATTTCTGTAGAACATGAATCAGTAGAGATTCAGCATCTCTTTGATTACCTGCGAAAAGACGGTGTTTTGAGCCGTTTTCCACAGATTGATTTCTGTTTTTTGAAGACGAGTGAATCTGATGTTTGGGGACCCAATCAGGCACCTCCTCATCGTTTTTTATCGGATGGATATCCTCTATCAGTGCACCATGTGTGCCCATTCTCACCGATCCAGAGAACAAGAGTTGGTGAATGGGAATAATTTGGCCTAAAATCCGCAAAATGCTTTGTGTAATCGAGTTAAGTTTGGGCGGATGGTCCAGGAAGATTATCCCCTTTGATGATCGGAGAGAGAATAAATGATCACGTGTTTTTTCTTCCAATTTTTCTCGTACTACATGCAACCTTCTGGTCGAATATATGCCTCCAAATTCTCGTTCTATCTTTTTGACAACATCATGGCAAACCCTCGCTCCAACATCATNTTTCCAACCGAGTGGGTTCTCTAATGTGTGAAGTGATTTATACAAACTCAATAGGCGTTTGGACATCTCTCTCGACCATTTATGATCTGGATTTGGATGAATGAAATATAATTCCATAGAGGATGCTTTCTTTACCAAGCCTTGGTGNATCAACTCAAATGTAAACGCATTATCAGGAATAATTTTTTCCAANCGCAAATCGAGATGAAGTTGGGAAAATAATCGTTCTATCGTGAGGTGTTGGTTTGGGTCNACTTGCCCAGCTCCGTCAATTATATTCTGAAAGCGATGCATCGCTTCCTTCCGAGAAACCTCTGACGGGTAGATTATCTTCACATCTTTGATGTTCTGATTCACCACTGCTTCCTCAAGCCAGTGAGGAATAAGGGATTCAACACCAACGTATTCAGAGGTCAACAACAGATAAACACCCGCCCGAGGCTTGNCATTAAAGACGGAGGTTCTTGAACCCTATGATTTGAATAGGGGAGAGGTTAAACAACAAAACTCATCGAGGATTCATGCACCGTGGCATCCTTATGTCCTGCTTGCTTTTGGGGGTTGCCATTTCAACTCCCGTTGGAGCGGGAGACCCAATAAAAATTGAGAANATCGGACCTGTTTTTGGTGGAGCGAANGTAATGGCAAACACGAGTGGTGAATCAACATTAGAACTCGATAATTTACCATGCATTGTTGAAGATTACACGGCCACGTGGTGTTCCAATTGTGTCGATGTAGAACACGCGCTTGCCGATATCAAAAATGATACAGGATTACAACTTTACATGATGCACAGATATTTTGGTGAACAGCAAGATCCTTTCGGCACTGAACTATCTGATTTGCGTTGGCAAGACCGATATGAATCCAGATTACCTCCCATGGTNGTATTCAATGGTTCCACAAAACAATCTGGCTCGGTGGCATCAGGTAATTCGTTGGTTGAAGACTACACAAAATTGACTCAAGAGCCATTACAAATCGGTACAGGAAACTCCTCCCTCATTTGGTCAAATGAAACAAACACTGCGTCTTGGCATGTCCATGGAGTTGNTGTCCCTGAAAATGGCGAACTCATTTCAATGATTTGGATTGTCGAAAAAGTGGGTTATTTTGAGGAAGGAGGTAACAAAGAGGAATATTATCCTGACATTGTCAGAGAAATCATCTATCTTGATGATGCCATGAATGGCTCGATGACCATCGATCTTCCTACACCATGGGATGATGATGATTTAGAATTGCACCTTATCCACCAAATCAACCTCACCGTGATTGAAGAACCCGTCCCCGCCTCAATAGCCACAGATGATGATGCAATCCCAGGGTTTTTCGGACATTTCGCCCTGTTTGCGTTAGTGATTGCTGCTATTGTATCTCGCCAAAAGCATGCATAACTCGAGCCACATCCTCATCGGTAATGTGCAAATGTGTAACAAGTCGTATCGAATCTGAAGTTAAGTCAAAGGCATCAATTTCATGCTCCGCTAGTGCTTCTACAACTTTTGCAGCAGGGTTTTTTGTTTGAACATAGATCATGTTCGTCTGCACCTTAGATAAATCAACCTGAAAATTTGGAAGNCTATTGATTGATTCGGCTAATACTTTTGCTCGCTTGTGATCTTCATCTAACCTTTGAACATGATTATCAAGTGCATAAAGTCCTGCTGCAGCCAAAATTCCGGCTTGTCTCCAACCACCTCCAAACATTTTCCGCCATCGATGAGCACTGTCAATAAACGATTGTGTACCGACTAAAACCGATCCAACTGGAGCGCCTAAACCCTTTGAGAGGCAAATTGATACTGAATCATATCCGCGACAAATCCTTTCAACAGACTCTCCAGTAGCGATAGATGCGTTAAAGATTCGAGCGCCATCGATATGTGACTTGCATGCATTCATACCAGCCACCTCAGCAATGGCATCCAAATCCGAGAGTCCATAACACGTACCTCCACCTCGATTAGAAGTATTTTCAACACATACAAGAGTCCCGTTTGGAAAATGGCTTCCACTTCCTTGGCTTTTCCTTATCGACTTCTCCACATTTTCTGGAGTCATCAGGCCATGAGATGCTTCAACCAAAGATATCGAACAACCCGATAATGCCGCATACCCTCCGCCCTCATAGAGATAGATGTGACTATACCTTTCAGTGATAACCTCGTCTCCTGGATTCGTATGTGCTTTGATGGCAATCGCATTAGACATGGTTCCTGACGCCACAAATAATCCAGCCTCTTTACCAAACATGGTAGCAACTGTTTCTTCCAATTGAATGACGGTTGGGTCATCGCCTAATACATCATCACCCACAATTGCGTGATGCATTTCTCTTCTCATCAGAGTTGTCGGTTGGGTGATAGTATCACTTCGCAAATCAATTCTTGAAGACGGGTGCTCTCGCATGTCTGGCCCAAGAGTTGTGATTAAAGCAATTTTAGGTGTCCTGTGATTTTATCAATATCATCAACCAATGCTGGGCCGATGGCTGCTACAGTCAGCGAGTTTGAAGGGATTTGCGTACGGCCGGCATCACGAACAATTACTGTCGGTATGTCCATTGATTTTGCTGATTTAATTAANGATAAAATTGTGGTTTCATCATCTACTTTTAGACAAATTTTTGCCTGGCCACTTGTGAGCCAAGCATCAAGCCTTGAGGGNTCAACCTTACCTAGATTGAGAACAGATTTAACTGAGGCATGGCCCGTTTGTGCACCAATTTTTCCTTTACCCATTTTCAATTCATGATTGACCAGTAGTGCAAGTTTGTATTCTCCTGCTGGAGCTGAGCGTAACGGCGAAGGTGCTGTTAGTCGATGAATGAATGAACGAATTCCCATTATCTCACCAATTCCAAACCGGAGCACAAGTCATCTATTTGTGTTTTCATTGCTGGACCAAGGCCTAGTACCGTAATCGTTCCGGGAGGGATTTCAGTTCTTCCTGCATCTTTTACGAGTGCTGAAACTATATTTTTTTGTTCTGCTAATTGTTGTAATTCCTGTAATTGATCGGCATCTTCCACATATAGCACAACTTTTCTTGACCCTGTATTTCTCCATTTTTCATAATCAGATTTGGCACTTTTTTGAGAATGTAAAGCGCACTGCACAGCTGCATGGGCACATTGAGAGGCAAATTTTCCCTTAGACAAGGATAAGTCTTTTCGACAGATAATTGCCAAAGAATGCGAGGCATCATTGGGCAACAACATCAACATCCTTCATCACGGTTTCAGCGTGCTGACCACCAACTGCCAATGTTAGATTTTGGAAGAACCAAGGACCAAACCAAACTGCAAATGCCGCACTTCCAAGTAAATGTAAGGCATCAAATGGCAACCCATGTGCGAGATAAATAATGAAATTGAGTATGCTCATTCCTTCAAGGAAAATTGAGACACTCACCCACCAATTGAAAAGTGGAGAGACAAAAATAGCAGCCAAAAGCAACCGTTTTTTGTTTAGAATGTGATGGTTCGTTAAATCAAGTTTCGAACCAAGGTAGGCAACAGCAGCCCATCCACTTGCTTGAAAGATGGTCCAAACTCCAGTTCCAAGGAATGCGTTTGAAATCAAGGTAACCAACACGGCAAACGACATACCTCTCCTGACACCAAGACTTGCTCCAGCGATGAGGCAAGCGACGGTAACCGGCTGAATATTGGGCAAAGGAGCGAGTAAAACTCGTCCAAAACTCACCACCATTACCATTGAAAAAAGCGTTAAAAAACCATCATCTCGCCGCCATTTTTTATGAAATAGTAAGGCTATACAAATGCCGATTAGGATGGTATTCATCACCAATGAAGCAAGTGGGCCCAAGACAGGACCATGTATACCTTGGCTGATGGCCATGTCCGAGCCTAGAACCGCTTAGTATTCAACTTCACGCCGATTTCCAACGTACAATCGATTCATTATCGATTTGCGCATCTTGTATACCCAATGAAGCCCTTTGCCCATTTATTGTAAACTCCCAACCGGAAGATTCAATGCCATTAATCGATTTAACCCACCTACCAATTTCAAATTCTTCCTTTTCAATACTGATACCCAGTCGAAATGCTGCATCGTCGGTCAATGATTCCACTGACTGGTGATCTTTGAGACCTCCAAATGCAACCTCACCAGTCGGCAACTCAAAAATAACAATCTGCGTGTTCTTCCAAGATTCAGGCCACGATTCGTTCCATTCTTCAATTTCTGATGATTGAATAGATTCATCTAGATATGTTGACCATCGCTTTGAAATGTCTGGTACTGCATATACTGCTGCAAGAAGTAAAATAATTAATGAAAGATTTGGAATCCATTCTCTACGTCCTTTTGCATAAGCAAAAATGATACCTGCTCCGGCGATCATAATTCCATAAAATAACCAAGATTTTTCTCCATTCGTTGAGAATTNACTATCTTGATTTAATANTGTNGTGTCTCCTAAATAATATGCCATCAGCACGCCATTATCGTTACCAATCAACATCATGTTTCCATGAAATGACGGTGCAGACGTTCCGTACCAATCCATACTCGTTCGAAAAATTTGTATTTCGGACTGTGAATAAACTCCCCAACCCCCCTCAGGCGTGTTTTGCGGTAACCAAATTTCATAATCTTCTGGAGAGTTTACCTTTGCCGTGATTTCACCATTNGATGAAAAGGGTATTTTCTTAACCAAATCCATCATACCAGATTGGCAAGATAACACAACAAATTCTTCACTTGTTGANAGAAATATTTGATTTCCTAACTGAATCGGCATTGCTGGAGAAGGGCCAAATTCGAAAAGTGTTGTATTTTCTAAGATTAATGATGAGCCATTTTTTGTTTGNAGATGTATCAATAAACCACAAGCNGATTTAACAGGGGTATGACGAATGTGCCCGTCTCCTATTGACCAATTTTTTTGCTCCCCATCTGAAGCAACTAGGTGCACATTCCCACTTTCATCGCCANTAAAATATCCCTCTTCTGTGACCAGAACTCCATTTCTCCATCCGTCATTTAGGAAAGTAGTTTCAAAATGTTGGGCGCCATTTGCCAAACAGAACGATGCCAACCCTCGTCTTGTAGGAACTATCAANTGATCTCCGTCTATTCCCATCTCGCCTGTAATCCCAAGGTCAAATGCTNCCGTCTGATTTTGCCATAGTAAATTACCGTTTACTGGATCAAAAGCCATAACTTGACCGGTCGTCCATCCGACAAGTAACATATTTGGCCAATTCCCACATGCACCTTCCCCTTGATGTACAAAAAGTAAAGGAGAAAGATCGTGAAATGTGGCATCCTTATTTTCATATTCCCAAATTAGTGCGCCAGTATCAAGAGTAAATGCATAGACCTTTGGCGATGCATCTCCAGACCAAAAACCAGAAGAGCGGACAAATACCTTATCATCAATGATAAGTGGTTTTGTTGAGATATAGCCGTCATCAAGCGTTACAGACCATTGCAATTGCTGTGTTTGTTGTGAGGCTGATGCAAATGGAAGGAGTGAAAAAACGAGAAGGAATAACACAAATCTCATTTGAGATTCCTCTCGATGGATGATTTCAATAATTCACTTACTGCTTTCCCATCTGCAGCACCTCCAAACTCTTTCATCACCATACCCATGAGTGGACCAAGAGCGCCAAGACCCCTTTCTTTGACAAACTCAAGCCGTTCACTGACCACCTTCTCTACGACTGTTGCTAAATCACTNGCATCTGCTGGTTTGAGGCCAAGGGATTCGGCGACTTCGGCTATTGTTTCAAGCGCAGGGTTTTGCCCAACAAAGGCATCGAGAAGATCTTGTAAGCCTTCTTTTGTGACATATCCTTGCTCTTTTGCCTTGAGAACCAAGGCCATCAAGGTAGGCTCTCCATTCAACTCAAGGAGCATGCTCGCCCAAGCTTTGGCAGGCAAGTTGTCAACGTACAAAACAAATGCATCATCTAATTCCCTGTTTACCAATTGAATCCGTTGGTCTTGAGAGATCTGGTATGCATTCATTCTATCCATTCTTTCATCAAGGCTCATTGGCAAGTGGNCGATAACNTCCTGCCAATACTGTTCAGATAGTNAATAAACAGGAATGTCTGTTTCAGGATACATTCTCGCACCTCCCGGTAATGGCCTCATCGGAGAAGTGGTTCCATCCTCAGGAGCACCTCTCTTTACAACCACTTGTCGAACCTCTTGGGGGATGCGCTCAAAGGCTTGTATCGCTCTTTTATGAACGCTCTCCAAGGCGAGTTTTGCCTGCCATTTCGGTGCCAAGCAAAGAACGAAGGCTTGAACTCCGTCAATTGTATTTACAATCAATTTTACTTCCTCTGCTTCAATACCATATGCAGGCAATTCATCGGAATGGAATACTCCAGCAACACCAGCTAATTTTGCTGCTCCGGCAAACTCTCTTCCCAGTCTCGGGTTTTGGGCTCCATNCATACCGATTGTTTTCTTTCCAATGAGTCCGCTGAATCCTGGAAGCGGTAGAGCGAGCATCANATGTCCTTTCTTTAGACCATTTTGAACCATGGATGAATTAGATTGTGCAAAGATGGTGCTGACATCAACTAATTTCAAAGGTAATTTCTCCGCTACCATCGAGGTTACACTTTCACTTGGCACATCCCTGTCATTAGAAAGTAGAGGCAATTGATGAATNGTGCGCAAATGGTTGGCTAATTGGAAAAAATGCCACTGTCGAATCATCTCTAATTCAATGATTTTTGGAATCCAATCAAGGTCTTGACAACCCTTTATCTCTACTCTATCACCGCATCTAATTGAGACGTTAAGGTCTTGTCTGATACTACCTAANCCTCTNCGAACGCTACGAGTATCACGTAATGTTCGGCCAAGCATTTCCGCCGTTTCTTTGGCATGCTCTGGCGTTTGTATNTCAGGCGCTGTGGCTATTTCAATCAANGGAATCCCTAGACGGTCGAGATTCCAGTAAACAATTTCACCATCATCAGTTAATTCCGAGGTGATTTTCCTCGCACTATCCTCTTCCAAACATAATACATCAATGCCCACTGTTCCTGTTTTGGTATTGAGATTTCCATCGGTAGCAACAAGAGTTGTACGTTGGAAACCGCTGGTATTTGAGCCATCAACAACCGTCTTTCGCATTGCTTGCATCAATCCAACAGGTCGGCAATTCATCATTGCCGAAACGGTAAGCGCGATGTGCATGGCTTCATCGTCGTGAGGTTTTGGAGGCTGATCGTCTAATTCAATCAAGCCTGCATTTGGTGATTGATAATACACGAATCTTCGATTTCTTCTGCTTTCAAATTTCGCCGCCACATCCATTTGGCCACCTTCGCCACTCGCCGCACGTAACCTACGTTGAACACTTGGCCAATCTTTTGGAATGGAATCAGTTGTCACATCAAAGAGAATCCCTTCTTGACGAGAGTGAAGTTTTCCTGTGGCTAACTGTTGGTGGACCTCAATGCCACACATGAACCCAAGTTCCTCTGGGTCAAGCCTTTCTGGCAAGTCTGGATTGAAGGTTTCAGACGCCATGTTCAACCCATAAAGTGCTGGTTCATACCCCTACCGATTTTTTTATGCCAGGAAAGAAAGACGGTCGTATCTTGGNCGATATAGGCCGCCNGCTAACACTTCTTGTGCAATGATGTCCTCAATTTTTTGTCGAGAAAGATCCATTTCTGTTAGGGCGACTGANATNACATCTTCATCGAGAACTGAATCCTCTGGAGATTCTTTTACCATTCGCTGAATCAGATTCTTTAATTCCCTTACCTGATTACGCTGCGTACCCTTTTTGCCCGAATTCATATCGGTCTCGTCTGGAGCCTCACCAAGTGTTCCCAAGCGCCATGCTTGTGTGATTTTAATCGCCCTGTTCGCATCCGAAAGTGTGGCTTCTTGAGATAGGCGAATTCTTGCACTGGCCTCGGATAATCGGGCCATTGCCTCTAAGGAACGAGCACCGATGGAAATTGAATCGCTGAATTCCCCGCCTTCTCTTCGAGTCTTCACATAAAAATCAACTAAACTCTGTCTTGCCTCATCGGTTAGATGGGGATGGATGCTTCTTTTTGCAAAAGCAACATATTTTCGAATGATATCTCGCCCGATAATGTCGTCACCATTGCGGTCGGTTTCAGAGGTATCT
>PABV01000020.1 GCA_002699425.1 Methanobacteriota archaeon | reverse complement strand
GGAGCATGTCCTGATTGTCAAGGATTGGGTGTGCAACGAACCTTTGATGTGGATTTGGTTGTTGATGGAAACTTATCGGTATCAAATGGCTGTGTCGTACCTTGGAGACGCAGTATGTCTCCACATTGGTATCGAAAACTCATGGAACAAACATGTGAACATTATGGTATTCCGACAGATATTCCATTCAGCGAATTATCAGAAGACGACCAAGATATCCTCTGTTATGGTTCAGGATCCACTATTATTCATTATGAGTTTTCATCAGACTCAGGGTCTCAATACAAATTCAGCCGTCCCTGGGAAGGTATTATTGAACGACTAAAACGAACTTATACAGAAACAACCTCCAACAGAACACGTTCAAAATTGCTAGCCTGTATGGTGGATGAGGACTGCCCCGCTTGTCATGGGGAAAAATTGAACGCCGCAGCCAGAGCAGTTACTGTAGGAGACATTCGCTTGCCTAATTTTAATCAAGCAAGCGTCCATGAAGCCAAAATAATGCTTCAATCATGGCATGAAAAATTAGATGACAAATCGAAATACATTGGTCATGAGATTATCAAGGAAGTTGAGAGCCGTTTATTTTTTCTTGACGACGTAGGTCTTGACTATCTCACCTTAGACCGAAAGGCGAATACACTTTCTGGGGGCGAATCACAACGTATTCGTCTTGCAACACAAATTGGCAGTCGATTAACAGGAGTAATGTATGTCCTTGATGAACCATCGATCGGGCTCCATCAACGCGATAACCAACGTCTTATCACAACATTACGCGCACTTTCTGATTTAGGAAACACACTGATTGTTGTCGAACATGATGAGGAAACCATCCGGCAAGCAGATTGGATTTGTGATATGGGCCCAGGTGCTGGCTTGCATGGTGGAGAAGTGGTGTTTAATGGCAAACCTAAACAAATTACAAAATCAAAAAAATCAGTCACAGGTGCTTATCTATCAGGAAAAAGAAAGATTCAATCTAAAGAAGATTCCAACTTACCTGGTGAAAAGTGGGTGACNATATCCGAAGCNTCACATAACAATCTCAAAAAAATTGATGCCTCAATACCATTGGGTTGCTTCACGACCATTACAGGGGTATCGGGTTCAGGTAAATCATCATTAATTTCAGGTATACTTGCACCAGTTCTTCAACGAAAAGTAGCTGGAATGGAAACCCAAGCTGGAAAACATAAATCAATATCGGGGGTTGAAAATGTTGACAAAGTCATTGTTATCGATCAATCACCAATAGGTCGAACTCCCCGTTCAAACCCCGCAACATACACCAAGGTTTTTGATGAAATTAGGAAATTATTCGCTGAAACAAAACTCTCAAAAGAGCGAGGTTATACGCCTGGCCATTTTTCATTTAATGTAAAAGGAGGTCGCTGNGAGGCATGTTCTGGAGGAGGTTCGATAAAACTCGAAATGAATTTTTTACCGGATGTGTGGGTAAATTGTGATATTTGTCACGGGAAAAGATATACTCGGGAAACATTAGAAGTAACTTGGAAAGGGCGCAATATCCACGATGTGTTACAAATGCCTGTATCAGAGGCGGTAACAGTATTTGCAAANCATCGAAAAATTCACAGGATATTATCAACTCTTAATGATGTAGGTCTAGGTTATATCCAATTAGGACAACCCGCTACAACACTTTCTGGTGGCGAGGCGCAACGAGTAAAACTTGCAAGCGAATTAAGACGNCCTCCACATAAACACACATTCTATATTCTCGATGAACCGACTACAGGGCTTTCTTTTTCTGATGTTCAACAACTCATTGATGTCTTAATTCGATTAAGAAGTTTAGGACATACTGTCGTCGTTATCGAACACCATNTGGATGTGATCAAGTGCAGNGATTACATCATCGATTTNGGCCCAGAAGGCGGCGATAGAGGTGGAATGATTATAGCTCAAGGTACACCACAAGAAGTCGCCAAAAATAAGAAGAGTTTCACCGGTCAATATCTTTCTTCACTCTTTGAACAAGAAAAAACCACCCAATCATAAACTATTTTTTTCAAAGAAAGGCCTAGATGATTTTACTATTTTCATCGCAGTATTCATGGACGTGTTTGGATACCCGAGATTCATCAGATGGTGATTTTGCTGCCAGAATCGGTCGTGAGGATTGAAGTAACGCCCAAATCCGGTGAGGATTTAAGGGATGTGAGAGGGCAGTTTATCCAAAATCAACTTATGGAAAATAATAATTTACTATTCGAAGAGGTGCGTTCGATAGTTGGATACCTTGTTCTCTCAGATATTGATGCAGAGGATATAAAATCTCGAGCAGAAGATNTATTTGTAGATCCAGTAATCGAAAATTTCTGTGTAGATGAAATAATGATGGCAAAGGAAGAAATATTCCCCAGAGCCCCCGAAATCGCTATTTCAATCGGNTTTAAGCCAGGCGTTACAGACAATCCTGGAAAGGCAGCATTGGATGGTTTTCAGACAGTATTTCCCGAAGTTTCTAAAGACTCTAAAATTTCNACATACATCACATATTTATTCTACGGGCCAAAACAACCCACAGACCCTTTTCAATTATCGAGAGCACTTCATAATGATTTAATCGAGAGAGCAATCATCCAACAAGACAATTTCTCTGAACATATGCTTCAATTCCCNCTCCCNCCCCCTCAACAATTCCAACCTCCAAAATCAATTGATCTCAATAAATCAGATGAGGAGTTAATTGAAATTTCTGACAAAGGCCTTCTTGCTTTAAATTTGAATGAGATGAAAACAATACAAGCCCATTATCAGGATAATNATATACAAACACTAAGAACACAACAAGGCATTTCTCCAGATGCCCCAACAGATGTTGAACTTGAGTGTCTTGCCCAAACATGGAGTGAGCACTGCAAACACAAAATATTCGCAGCGAAAATACATCACATAGATCAAGAAACTGGTGAAGAAATCACCATCGATTCTCTATTCAAAACACACATAATGCAACCAACTTTGGATATGCAAGAAAGTACGGATTGGCTATTATCCGTTTTCCATGATAACTCAGGAGTCATTGCATGGGATGAGGATTGGAGTGTTTGTATGAAGGTTGAAACCCATAATTCCCCCTCTGCACTTGACCCATATGGAGGCGCGATGACAGGTATCGTGGGGGTCAATCGAGATATCCTTGGAACGGGATTGGGGGCTAGGCCAATTGCGAACACAGATGTGTTTTGTTTTGGGCCACCAGATTGGGATAAACCACTTCCAGAGAACTTATTTCATCCTTCAAGAGTCCTTCGTGGAGTCCATGCAGGTGTNCGAGTGGGAGGCAATGAATCTGGAATTCCTACTGTGAATGGGGCTATAGTATTTGATTCACGATTTGTAGGTAAGCCACTGGTATATTGCGGCACGGTCGGTTTAATGCCAAGAACACTTCCAGATGGACGCCCATCTCATGTAAAAACCCCAAAAACCGGNGATTTAGTCTACATGGTAGGTGGCCGTGTTGGATATGATGGCATACATGGCGCAACATTCTCTTCACTTGAGTTGACTGAGGAATCACCTTCAAGCGCGGTGCAAATTGGAGATCCGATAACACAGAAGAAATTACTTGATATGGTTCTTGAGGCAAGAGATGCAGGATTAATTTCCTGTATCACCGATAATGGTGCAGGTGGNCTTTCTTCATCGATTGGAGAGATGGCAGAATATACGAATGGATGTCACATCAATCTCGATAAAGTTCCACTCAAACAATCTGGGCTTTCNGCNTGGGAAATTTTGGTATCAGAGTCTCAAGAAAGAATGACAATTTCAGTAAGNCCAGAACANNCAGCATCCTTNGAGGCATTAGCNGAACTTCATGAGGTAGAAGTTTCACATGTTGCTGATTTTACAGAAGACGGCATCTTNCACGTGATGCACATGGGGAAGACAGTAGCCTATCTCCCTCTTTCTTTCTTACACGACGGCGTTCCACAACTCCAATTGGAATCAGAATGGNGAGAACCAAAACATGAACCATTTANTCCACCTAACAAAATTGATCATTCTTCTTTACTATTGGAAATGCTAGGAAGGCCAAATATCGCTTCAAAAGAATCCTTAGTAAGACAATATGATCATGAAGTCATCGCTCAAACAGCCATTAAACCATTTGTTGGCCCCAATAGGGATGGTCCAGGTGATGCAGCGGTTATAGCACCTATTCATGGGNATCCNAAAGGCTTGGTGATTTCTTGTGGTTTGTCCCCGAGGTATTCTGATATTGATGCAGGGGCAATGGCGGTGGCAGCTGTTGATGAGGCAGTCCGAAACGCTGTGTGCGTAGGAGTTGATTTGGAGAAAATAGCAGGATTGGATAATTTCTGCTGGCCAGACCCCATTCAAAGTCAGAAGACACCGAACGGCCGCTTCAAACTTGCACAATTAGTTCGAGCAAACCAGGAACTTGAACGAATGTGCCGTGCTTATCAACTTCCATGTGTTTCAGGTAAAGATTCAATGAAAAATGATTATGGAAAAGGAGAAGAAAAAATCTCCATCCCCCCAACACTATTGTTTTCATTATTTGGAAACCATCCTGATGTGAGAATGGCTGCGACTTCAGATCTCAAACACGAAGGAGAGAGGTTGTATCTCTTTGGCCATTCATCCCAAGAGTTAGGCGCTAGTGAAGTTGCATTTCACTTATTCGAGAAGGGACAAGTTTCAGGGATAGGAGGGCNTGTTCCACGTTTAGAAAATGCTGTTGGGAAATTTGAACAATATCAGAAACTTTCCCAAGCCATCCAAAAAGGGCTCGTAAGAACTGCTCATGATTGTTCAGAGGGTGGTCTTGGAGTAGCAATTGCAGAGATGTGTATTGCTGGAAGGCAAGGTGCNGTTATTGATTTGGATGGATTAGGTGAAGGAGACACATGGGGCCGATTGTGGGGNGAATCCTTGGGTAGGATTATCATTGGAGTTTCACCACACCAAGAGAATGAACTCATGGAGTTTATGGAAGGTTGNGACGTCCATCTTCTAGGAATTGTCAGAGGGGATAATCTCGAAGTCATCGATGGAATTGACGATTTACTCGATTGTAGTGTTTCAGACTTAACAGAAGCATGGCAAGGTACTTTTGGAGGAGGTGAAATGCATGGATGAGATCAGAGTTGCCGTATTATATGGTTTTGGAATCAACTGTGATCGAGAAACAGCAGCAGTTTTTGAGTTAGTTGGAGCAAAGTCCACAAGAGTCCATCTCAACGAATTTATCTCAAAATCTTTGGATATTCACCAATTCGATATTTTGGCAATACCTGGTGGGTTTTCATTTGGTGATCATTTAGGAAGTGGAAGATTACTAGGCAATCGATTACGATTTGCCCTAAGAGAAGAATTACAAAAATTCGTTCAGGATGGTAAACCCATCATTGGAATATGCAACGGATTTCAAGTATTGGTCAAAACAGGTTTGTTACCTGGCCCACTTGAAGGAGAAATCAAACCCGACTTCATTCAAAGAGCCTCTTTAACTTTGAACAATTCAGGTAGGTATGAAGATAGATGGGTAACTCTTGAATTTGACCCCCAATCTCCTTGTATTTGGACCAAAGATGTNTCTCGTATTTCCTGCCCTGTTCGCCANGGAGAAGGTAAATTTGTAATGCCAGATAAGAAACAACTNGATCAATTATCTGAGAGTAATATGATNGCCGTTCGATATGTAGATCCATCTACCAAAATAGGTGAAGGAATTACGGACGAGATTCTCCCATTCCCACTCTCACCAAACGGTAGTTCTCGAAATATAGCCGGAATATGTGATAAATCAGGCTTAGTGTTTGGTTTGATGCCCCATCCCGAGGCGATTTATGCTCGATGGCTTCATCCTTTATTTGTACAAGGTCAAGCACCCATAATCGATGGAGTAGATAATTCAGAAATGGGTGATTGGGAAGGTGAAGGGTTGCAAATATTTCGTAATGCAGTAAATTATAGTCTGGGGAAGTGAAGTGGGAAGCACATCCCTTNATGGAAGGATTATACACATTGATCAACTTAGGGGCATAGCGTTATTGCTCATGATCTTAGTTCATGCAGCGGCTACTTGGAAACCTTCAGAATTAACACAAGACCATGCACTTGCTATTTTTGTAGCGAGTTTGGGTGGGTTAGCAGCACCATTATTCATATTCATTTTTGGGTGGGGTATTGGGCGTTCAAAAAACCCCTCGTTTAGAAAAAATACAATTCGTGGTATGGCATTATTATTTGCACAATTTTTAGTGAACATTACTGTACCCCATTTATTCCATCCCTTTTCACCCGGAGTACTTACATTGATTGCACTCCTCTATTTCTTTGCACCAATCTGGCTTTATGTGATTAATTTATCTTACAAAAATATACCATTCTGGCCAATCATGTGTAGTATCCTGCTTTTTTCACCATTATTCATCACCAATTTAGATGCAACTTGGTCCCAACGTACAATACCAGAGGGGATTGTATCTTGGTTTCATTTAGCGATAATTTCAGGGACATATCCAATCCTACCATGGTTATTTTTTGCAATCATTGGAGGGTGTGTTGCCCAAGAAAAAACACGAAAGATAAATAGAAATTATGCTATTTTATCTGGTTTTGTCCTCAGTTTATGTTTTTTCATTTATGCATTATTCCTCGGCAAGACTTATGCCCTCCCATCAGGAGAGGCTATACTGACTTTTTTTCCAGCAAATGTACCTTTCTTGGTCTCATCAATGACAGGTATTGGTTTGTTGTGGGTTTTAACACAAAAAATTCCAAAATTCATAGGATTGGTCAATCTTGGAAGATTTACCTTAACTTACTACATTATCCACTTTCTACCATTCAGGTTTTGGCACGACATCGATGAAAAACAATCATGGTCAATGAATTTTAGTTTCTCATTCATCATAATTTACACTATATTATTTTGGCCATTAGCTCTCATACACCATCGTTTTGCACCAAACTATTCATTTGAAGCATGGATGAAACGTCTTTCATCACGTCATTGAACCAGTCTGTACGGACCATAATTTGGCATAGACGCCATCATGATTCAGCAGGATATCATGAGTACCCTTTTCAACAATTTTTCCATTATCAAGAACAATAATTTCATCAGCGTTTCTTATTGTTGACAACCGATGAGCCACGATTAAAGTCGTCCTATCATTGCTTATTTTTTGGATAGATCGCTGCAATGCAGCCTCAGTCTCATTATCAACAGCAGATGTAGCCTCATCTAAAATAAGTAGAGGGGCATCTTTGATTATAGCGCGAGCAATAGCCAATCTCTGTCGTTGCCCCCCGCTCAATCTTTTCCCCCCTTCACCAATGAGTGTAGACCATCCTTCAGGCAAGGTATCGATAAATCCAGATATTTCAGCNACCTTTGCAGCCTCTTCTACTTCAGCATCACTAGCATTTGGNTTTCCATACAGAATATTTTCTTTAATCGTTGCAGGAAATAGTGTAACATTTTGTTCAACCAAAGCGATTGAAGATCGTAATGATTCTAATTTCCATTCCTCTAATCCCTTTCCNCACCATTCNACCTTTCCAGAAATNGGATCACAAAACCGAAGCATCATGCGNAACAAGGTCGTTTTTCCAGCACCAGTTGCACCTACAACNCCAACAGTTGAGCCGGGAGTAATTTCTAGATTCAATCCTGAGAATATTGCCTCTCTCCCAGGATAGGAAAATGTACAATTCTCAAACTTAATCGATGATTGAACCACATCCTTTCGCTTTGGGTCAAAATCACCATCAATAAGAGAAACTGGCGTTTCAATAAGGTCTAGAATTCGGTTAGAAGAAGCCATTGCCCTTTGATACAAATCNAAAGTTTCNCCCAACCTAGTCAACGGCCATAAAAGTCGTTGTGTCATGAACACCAACACAGAGTAAGCGCCAACAGCCATTTCACCATCAAGAGTCATTTTTCCCCCAATTAATAGAGTGGCGGTAAAACCACAGAGAATCGCCATCCGAATGAGTGGAACAAATGCAGCCGAAAGTCGAATCGCCTTTTTATTTGCATTTCGATATTCATTTGACACTTCCTCAACCCGACTAGCCTCCATTTCTTCGGCCGTAAAAGACTGTATTGTTGACATACCCGAAAGGTCGTTTTCTAGAAGGGCGTTAAGTCGTCCCGCATTTGTTCTAACTTCAGCATACCTTGGTTCAAGTTTTCTTTGATAGAGAAAAGAACCCCAAATAATAATCGGAATCGGTAAAAATGCAAAAATAGCAACATTCCATGAGATAACAAAGAAAATAGCCCCAACAATGACGACGGTTGTTGCAACTTGTAGAATGTCATTGGCNCCTTTNTCCAAAAAGCGTTCGAGCTGATTGATATCGTCATTCATAATCGCCAATAAATCACCCTTTTGACGTTCGTCAAACCAACCCATNCCTTGTTTTTCAACNTGCNTAAAAGCATCCATTCTCATCTCATGTTGNACTGTTTGAGCTAAATTTCGCCATAAAATACCGAACCAGTATTCAAACATTGATTCNAANACCCAAACTCCAAAAGTAAGTAGTGATAAGATAATCAATTGAGTCCAAGGGTCGGTATAACCCAAATCTCCCAATAANGACTCCTCTTTCATCACTACAACATCAACNGCCATNCCAATCAGTAACGGTGGAGCCAAATCCCAAAANTTGTTCATNATTGAACAAAATGATGCTAATCGTACAGTAGANCGATGACCCTGCANATGCCGTAGNAGACGACGAAATGGGCCCTGCATAACAATACGAAGAGGTTTAAACATTCAAGTTTACCAACGAATTATTTCTTAACANCTATGGTTTNGGCNTCATGTGTCCACTGAAAAGTTGTATTTACGTAGCCTCGAGGCAGGATATGAAACAACATTTTCTGCTGAAGTAATTGAAGTTACGGAAACNGAGGTAATCTTAGATCAGACGNTATTCTANCCCCTTGGTGGAGGTCAGAACTGGGACACNGGGNAATTAANTTCTGATGCTGGCCCGTTACAAGTTAGTGAGGTTAAAGGGCGTGNTAAAATTCTCCACACAGTTGGTATCGACCACGGTTTAAGCCCAGGTGATAGTNTTCAAGGGGAGATTGATTGGGAGAGAAGATATGCTCACATGCGAATGCATACTGCACAGCATTTGTTGAGTGGAATTGTTTACGAATCATTCAATGGAGCCCGAACGGTTGGAAATCAAATTCATGAAGATAGATCACGTATCGATTTTCAACCAATAAAATTTGATGATGAAATGATTGAATTAATATTTGGCCTAGCTCAGGAAGCCATAGAAACAGATCTAGAAGTAACAGAAACCGTCATGACAAGACAAGAAATCAACACTATCATGCCTCCTGAAAGAACTAATATGGATTTACTTCCAAGTTCAGTGAGGGAGTTACGAATCATAAGAATAGGCGATAATAGAGATTTATGTCCTTGTGCAGGCACACATGTTCAGTCATTAGGTGAAATTGGTAAGCTCGAATTCTTGACAAAAAAGAGTAAAGGAAAAGGTAAACAGAGAATCCAATATACTCTCAAGTAAGAGACTTTGAAANCACATATATTATGATTAAGTAACAATTTAATAAAAAATATTTTTTTTAAATAAGTAAACAAAAATCAATCCTCANAAATNAANNCATCAACATTTGTCAATTCCTCTAACCATTCTTCCCTCTGACGTATTTTTTCCTGAATTATAGCATCTTCAATCAAATCCCTTACATTTTCAGCATTTTTTGAAGCCTCATTTTTAGCCTCAACCCGTTCAGTAAGCTCGATATCTTCTCCCTTTCTTTCACTTCGATCGACGGGTTGTATTTTTTCACTTGGATTTGTTCGACCTCTGTCTTGTTCAGTATGTGGGATAATTATTTTGTTTAATGACTCAATTTCATNAGAACGATATGTTAAATCCACAAAACCAGACGATATATCACGTATTGGATTGGATTTCTTAATCTGAGATTGTCGANGAAATNTNTCTTCAATTTNTTCAGATTTTTTTNCGNCATCAGAATCGATCAAGGCGTAAGCTAAACGTTGTTGTTCTTCAAGATAAGGCCGGTGCTCAATTTTGTGATCATAGACATGAGGGGCTGACATATAGGCTAGCATTTCACGTGCAAATTGCGAAAACGCATCNTTTTGAGGNGATTTAGATATCAAATCCCTTACTTCTTGATGNGATGCTATACATTGTCGACATCTTTGTTGTTTAGCATCATCTGGAGCATCACAACGTAGGCAACACCCCTGAAAGCCTAACTCTTTCATGGCTTTCCTTGGCATGGCCATGATTATCGATAGTNGAGGAATTGATGAATTCTTTGATACGAGAGTTAAAATCAGTGGNCTTGATGAATCACCATGGCACGTGACCCCCGTGCAGATTTTATTGACGATTCGCCCTTTCCTGAATCAAACACAGTTTACAGGGTGCATTCTCATCAAGATCAATCCGGTACAATTCATGTGAACTTGCAATCGCCATTTTCTGCAACAGACAAGACGCTCTGGGGCGTTCAATTTCAGCAACCAATCACTCATCACAAAGGTGATTTATGGCATTTTAGCGAGGAAGAGAAAAATCATCTTCTGTTAGCCACCTTTGCATTTACAATCGCACTCGGATTAATGAGGGTTGGAGGCGTGCTTGGCATATCCTTTTTTGGCATGAATTCCTGGGCTTTACAATTATTATTGAGCATGCCAGTTATGTTATTGGCAGTAGGTCCTGCCTTTTTATTACATGAAATAGGACACAAAATTGTCGCAAAGTATTACGGTTGTTGGGCAGAATTTCGTAGTGACCCCCAAGGTTTGAAAGTTGGTGTTGGAATTGCCGCATTGCTTGGTTTCGTGTTTATGGCACCAGGAGCGGTGATGGTTGCTGGCACGGTNACTAGGAGACAAAACGGACACATTGCAATCGCTGGGCCCCTCGTTAACTTGTCCCTATTCTTAATCGGTATTCCACTAGGAGCACTTGTTTATACTCTACTTGGGGGAAGTGTTCCCTCATCTACTTCTTACCTTGTAGAGGGTGGTTTTGATTGGCACGTGATGTTGTGGGATTGTATTTCGTTTTGGGTTACAGCCAATCTCATACTCGGTTTATTCAACATGCTACCATTTGGCCCACTTGATGGTGTAAAAGTACGCGATTGGAGTTATGGTGCATGGCTTGGTTTAACACTCGTGTTTACACTACCCTTGGTAACATGGATATTTACACCGTGGTCACCAATGGACTTAGCAATTGGACTTGCATCCTTGTGGATGTAATTCAGTCTTCGAGCTTGTGTTCTTTTCTAGCCTTATCATTTGACCAATGATATGCAAGTTTCAACAAATTGAGATAGCCACCTTGACCATCTTTGCTCATTCGGTCATGCAAGGCAGTATTGTTGATGAAAATGTCACCCCAGATATTTGCTGCAGTTCCCTTCTTTCCTTTTGGCAGATCGAAGATTTCGTCAGTGGTAGGTTCCAAGAGGTTCTTCCAAACAACTGCTGGATTTACAGCCAAAGTAACTTCGACGATNATTTCGTCCTCATTGACGCCAGTACCGGTCTGCCATGAATCAGGACCTAGGTCGGCAAGGAATGGCAAACAAAGGTCAGAAATTGAAAGCGCAGTCATTGGATCCACGCCAGTCATCTCGGCAAATGCTTCGCGCATGCGCCCTCTATCAGCACCTTTTGCACCAGCAACAGACCTCAATTTGTCGATTGATGTTGGAACAAGGAACCGAATATCTGTGTAATAGACAAGTGGTTGTTCGGATGCTCTGTCTGGAGAGAATATATGTGCAAAGGGTGTTTGCACTCCTTTTTCACCTAACATATCATATGGNAACAGACTCTTCATTGCGTTAGTTGCAATAGATTGAACCACTCTTCGCATCAATCTTTCAGGCGCTGCTGAAACATCGTTGAAACTTTCCATGTATTCGTTCATGTTGAGGATGTCATATCCACGGACTGACAGAATTGAGTGAACATTTGGCCCGAGTAGTTTTTCGCCTTCAATAGTGGCTTGACTGATCCATCGAGAACCTTTGGCAAAATCACTTGCCGTCACTAAATCAGCATAGGCTTTGAATCTTCGAGATACTCGATTCATGAAATCTGCCTGGTCTAACTTAGTGAAAACTGTTGCAGCGTAGTTTGATTTGAGTGCATGGTCTGCAACTTGGCTTGCATTCACACAAGTCAAGAGATTTCCTTGGTCTTGAGGGTAGATCAAAACCCTCTTTCGCTTNGCAGCTCCTCCAAGGGANCCAACCGCATCGTCAGTCAATAGNTAACCAAGAGTTGCTGTAACTTCGAATAAACGAGCATACTTATCTTCATCACTAGCGTTCTTGATCCACTCATCAATTCCTGGNTCTATGAGGTGGAATTCCAATGGTACCATTTCAGATCCAGCNCCAAACATTTGACGAACAGTCGAGGAACTCATCATACCCATGATTGTGTAAAGAGANGTCTTTCCAGTTGTACAAAATACGTCAGTAATTCCTTCTTCNCCAAACGACAATCGTCGATCGGGNANATTTACCAACAAGTTGAATGAAGTTGCTGTATCACGGTTTCCATTAACAGCAGGCCAAATCCAGGTTTGNGGGCGAGTCATCAANTAACCGCTGGCATCTTTTCCAAATCCAGCAGGAGAATATCGAATCCANCCCAATCGATTGTTGAATGCAACTCCACGATGCATCAATGAAGGGTAGTAAACCTTGTCTTGAGGGTCAGAATCTGGTACGACNCCTCTGTGTCCAAGTCCCCAAAGGATGGTTTCCCATTCAGGCCATTCTTCTCCCGTAGGCACTCCGATAAATGGGTGTGAATCTTCAATCTCTTCTCCAACGAGAAATGACCCACCCATACGGTCTTCATCTCCAGTGGAACAGAAAAAGAAAGTCTGCGTTGTACAGAGTTGTTTTTGTGTCCACATGTTAGCATTCACAACTGATTTTTGCTTCAAAAATTCTCTCACATTGTTGAGTCTTCTTTCAAATTTAAATCGATCAGAGTCAATCCANGTTGAGCCAAGAAATAGGTTTGTGTTGAGGAGTTTAGGCTTTGAGGGACCGATGTATCGAGATCGAGGATCGGATTTTGTATCATCAGTTGAATGCACTTGATCCCATGGTCCACGTTGTGGGATAAGAGTCAAGAATTCATGATGATTGAATTGTTGGCGATGAGCTTCTGCTACATTATCTTCTACTTCATCCATTAATCGAACATAGGTTTCGGTTGGATTCATATTTCCGCTGTTTTTGAATAGTTTATTCGAAATCGCACGATGTTCCCACATATTATCACTTNATTCCTCAAAATTTCCCCTTTCCACTTGGAGCGCTTGAAGNGGGGNCTTCTTCANTTTCTTCCGNNGTTGAACTTTCTTCAACCACATTTGATTCTTCAGNNTCTTCTTCNGAATCTTCTNNTCCATCTTCGCTTTCGACTGANTCTTTCTTCTCTTTGACAGGCTTGTCTAAAANCGGTGCTCCTTTGAGCCCCAATTGGAGCATGACTCCAGTGGGCAAAGCTGCTGCAGCCAAGGCGACAAACAACATTTCTCTTTCTTCAGGCAGTGGTAAAAACCCACCACCAAGAATGTGTGCAGCAAGAAGAATTGATGTTAAAATAAGAATTAATGAGAGTAAGTTAAACACCATTCGATTCTTACTAAGTATGTTCAAAACAGGAGGTACATCTCCATCCATATACCCCCATCGACCGAATCGACGTATAAATATCATCCGCCGTTAATAGGGAGGAGGCGGTTGATATCCAAATTGAGGGGAAGGGTCATATTGATTTTGTGGAATTGGAGCCGGAGGTTGTGGTAAATTCATTGCTCCAGGTAGAGAATTCATTGGCGGAGGATTTGATTGAGGCGTTGGTTGGTTGGTTGGTTTATTATTGTTGATTGGTAATTCCCAAGGGTCATCCAGTCCTCCTTTTTTGCGTCCTCGAATAAGCATAACCAAACAGACTAAACCCAAAATAAGGCTTGACAGAGAAATAATTGGACTGACATCTTGCATAGAATGAGAAAAAGAAGAAACTGAGCCAGAAATTCCGCTATCATCTTCTTGAGAAATCACTTCAATGAATATAATATCCTGCCCGAAATTCTCAACATCTAACCTAATCATGTAGGTTCCAGTTTCTAAATCACCGGGTAATTGAAAAGCGAGTATACCCTCTTTTTCAAAAACAAGATTGGTTTCTGAATAACTTGCACCTCCAACAAACTCGACATCTAATATCACTGGCCATTGGATGGCTTGTGAAGCCTTGTTTTGAACAATCTGATAATTTAGCTCAATAACCTCTCCAGCAGTGATCCGTTCTTCATTTGTCCACAGGCCAATTTCATAACTTGGTTCATGATATAACGTCGAAAATTCTGTTAGGATATTACCATTTGAATCAATGACTACGATACTTACATCCAATCGACTNAAATCTTCACTACTTGGAATAGTGATGGTAAATTCAGNNTCNCCGTTNTTTGGTAAGGNNGTNGTACCTTCAAATTCNAACAGNTTAGTGTCTGCTTGCCAATTNACNACNGCATNGGAAAGNCCAGANGANACCACNTTGAATTTTACNGGAACGNNTTCTTGCCAATATGGTGCCATNGGGAANANNGAAANAGTNGGNTCATTCAATTGAATATNCTCACTCTCAAGANCCGAGGCCCCNGANANATTAAACGCCTTTACCTTGAGTAGATATCCNCCAGATTCNTGATACATNTGAGGGATAAGTATGGGGATGTCTAACATNCCTTGACTNTCTGTCTGTCCATACGACCANCCAGTATCTCTNACNCCTNCANTCCAACCACTTTTCTCAAGGACGTGATACACCCAAGCTCCTTGGATAGGGGAACCTCCATCATCCACTACTTTCGCTTTAAAAATTACTTCTTGACCCACATTTACGAGATTAACTGGTTGGATAATTTCAACATTAATTCCCATGCCGATGTTCGATTCACTGCCTCTTTCAAGCAAAAACACACTTTTAATTTCGGCCTCAGACCCATCAGGATACTTCAATATCAATTCAGCAGATCCATCAACTAATGTGATACCTTCAAAACTATTGTCCGGCATCGTCATCAATACTGATATCTTTCCATTACTATTCGAGACTAACGATTGTTGAGGTAATGCATTTGATAAAGATAAAGTATATTGTACATCTCCTTGCTTGATTAATACAGTATATTGTATGCCTTCTTCCCTGATATCAGATCCGGTATAATAACTTCTACCAACACTGGCGGAGAGGATAAAATCTTCATTGAAATAAAGAGTCTGACCATAAGAAGGTAAAGCAATTGATGTGGACAATTTTGCTACCAGAACCGTTGAACTGACTTCACTTGTTTGCCCTCCTCCGGAAGCATTTGCCCAGAACGTGACAATTATCTGAGAATTCTCTCGAAGATTAGATGGTAGAATTATCGAAAAATAACTTTCTGAAGAAGGAGTTAGACTTCCTGATTTAATCACTTGGCTATAAGAATTATCTCCATCATTAATAGAATAAACAATTTCCCATCCACAAGATTCAGGAGTTATCGGTGCACCGTTCCTAGGATTGATAACATTCGTCCAGACTTCGAGCACTTCATCGGGCAAAGCAATATCTGTTGATGTAACTAATTCTACTTGATACATTTCAATATCAGTCGATTTGCATACTTTCGTTCTAACATCAACACCAGTCTCGGTATTTTGATGGTAAACATGATTTTCTTCTTCAAATTGGTCGTCCCAATTATCGCCATAACCGCTCCACACATCATCGTCTCTTATCGAATCGATATATACGCAGACATCATAAAACCCAGTCGCAAATGAAAGAGGGATATCCCATTCAAAGTGAACCCTGTCGGAGACTGTGTTTTTCCCTTCTTGAATTTTATACTTACTTCCATCATTAGAAATCGCATAGGAAGAAAATATCCATTCAGAAGCATCTGTTAGACCATCAGTTCCCTCCCACACTCTTGCTGAAAATTGAATAACCGCTCCTGGATAATTTGTTGAGGCTAAATCATCAATCGCATCCCACCCCGTGAAGCCACCATCAGAGCCATAACTACCTCGAGCATTTACGTGCGAAGAAAGCCCATTTTCATCAGATAATAGTTCTGCATTTTGCATANTACTTAGACAAAAAACGAGTACAATGAATATACATTTGTTAGCGGCCCGCATGTTTNTTGACCAATAAGTCTCTATTTAGCATTAAAGGTAAGCNTTTCTTATNGGTTGTTCATCAAGATGAAAAAATGAGTAGGTGGCCCACCAAGTAATGGTGTCTAATGCATCGACAAGATTNCTGGTACCGCTCTGCTCTTCACCGTAATCTTTTCCAGTTGTATCCATCCANTCAANCATTTCATCGACCGTATCACANGTTTGGTGGTAGCACCAATATCCATCAACCAGCCCTCCAAAACCCATGGTTACGGTTCCTAGGTTGTCTTGGAATGTTGCATGGTCTGAGCGGGCAGTTGTATCCTCGTAAACAATGATTTCTGGGCGATCTTTGGCCAACCAATCATCAACTTTCCATGTCGAAGCATCATATCCTTCCCCCAAAAGAGGTGACATCTGTTCTTCAACACCAATAGCATCCGAACCAATCCACATGGCTAAACCAACCATTCCNGGCTGATTCATGANATCGTGGTCGAGACTTGGGCCGATGTAAACTCTCATTGGCCAGACTTCAGAATCTTTAGGATAACCATCTGGGTCAATTTCAGGCTCAGGGTCGCAATTTCCTACACCGCCACCGTGACCATTTCCACAAGGTGCACCCCCTCCTCCTGGCCAGTTAACGCCAGCCATATCCAAATTCACATAGTTCGTNACTTCCACATTTGGATTTTCTTCCTTAACCCAGTAATCAGTCCAATAATCACTTCCTCTTTTTCCACCTTCTTCCCCGGACCATAGGCAGAAAACCATGGTATTTCTTGTCGAATAACCAGCCATTGCTTCGGCTACAGTGAGTACCATACTCGTTCCCGCTGTATTGTCATAGGCACCAACACGGGTTCCGTAGGTTCTGCCAACTAAGTGAGGGTCCAGAAAACCACCATTTATAGGAGGAGCAATGTCAAAATGTGCGCCAAACACCATCCATTTGTCAGGATCGACTTCACCAAAGCGATATCCACAGATATTGTATGCTTCTGGATTTTGAGCCCCNGTCATCACAGACTCATAGGTAAACCGTTGNGTGATAACTTCAAGTCCAAGGTTTTCCATGGTTTGTATTAGGTACTGTGCAGCATCTTCGTAAGCAAGATTACCTTGACCGGCCCATCGGTCGAGATATCCTACGGCGCCATCTGCAGCATCCGTCGCATCAGGTGTTTCATCTGACATAACGCTGATGTAATTAAATACGGTNCGTCCATCTACCAATCCAGTAGAGTGTCTCCCTCCATCGGCATCGGAATATGCAACGGCTATGGGCCTTTCAATNCCTAATTTGATAGCGACTACATCTCCACCGTTATTCATTGATNCATTAATGGTGTTAAGCGTCGAATTTTGTCCTGGCATTCTNTGAATNCCTTTGTTTTCATCACTTGTGAACCCTCCTCTTTGGTGCCATGTTCGCCAAGATTCATCCACATTTCTAATCGGCCAATATTCTCTACCAAACTCTCCGACCAAGATCACCGCTGTGTCGGTTCGTGGCGGTGCTAAAACCGATANCTGGATCGANACTCCTGGTTGAANATCAACAACGGTAGAATTTTGCACATAGCCATTTTCTTTGTTCTTAATCAGATAAGGTATGAATACAGAAACTTCTATTTCCGCTGAAAATGTGACTTCTTGGAAAACACCACCAGTGAGTATTTGTGGGGTGATATTAACTGAATTTTCAGAGATCCTATTTTCACCATCTTCTCCAAAACATCCTGAAAGGGGAGCAAGAAGCATCACCAGCACCAAAAAACTGGCTTCAAAACCTCGACCCATGCATCTGGGAAATTACACCAGTATCTCAATGCTACGCAATTTTGGGAAGGTTTGATAAGGGAACAGGTGTAAAAAGTAAACCGAAGAGTATGCCTGTAATGATACATCCTTTAGTGCATGAATTGCTGCGAAGAAGAAAAATGAGGAAAAATACCAAACTNCCACAACGAACAAGTTATCTTTGGTCCCCCATTGTCCGACATGAAGAAGTAGATATGACTCCAGTGATCGAGGGCTAAATTTCATTTTTCGGCTTGATGTAGCTGATTCCTATTCCAACAATACCAACAACCGAAAAACCCATCATCAGAATCAGAATGATGCCAAAACCATCACTTTCTACTTCNGTAGTGACTTCATCGGTTTCACAAGAAGAGCCAAAACAATCACCTAATCCCGGACGAGGAGATTCTGAATGGTCATCTTCAAGGATTTCGACAATCCCTTCCCAAGATGAGTTGGAAACATTTTCGATAAACCGATGATATGTCACATTCCATATACCAATGGAATCTGATTGGTTAAAATTGACATCAAATCTCACCTGACATGCTTCATCAGTTTTGTTACCTTCATCGTCGAGTGCACAACTTCGAGTAAGTATTGGAGATTCAAGTGTTGTATTCTCCTTTTCTAAGGTGATNACAAAAGAGGCATTTTCCGTATTATCAACCATCCAGAACCAGACGCTATCTCCAGAATAGACGCCGCTGGTGACGTTCGCAGGAGTGGTTTGATCTGATTTAACGAGAACAGTGTAGGTTTGAAGTTCGTGGGCTTGTACTGGTGAGATAAACAACACGAGAACAAGACATGTGACAAATCCTCGCATGATTCTCGCATGCGTTAAAGCATAAAGACCAAACGGAACAATTGTTTGGGATGAAGCATGGGCAATAGAGAAGTACTTTTCGCGGGACTTGTAGTTGTCTTTCTTTCGTCTACTACCTTGTTAATCCTTCAAATGAATGATAATGAAACCGATATTTCTCAGGAGGATTTTTACGCAGACGGAAGCCCAATTTTGATGGGAGAAGGTCATGATCATCGCAATGCATCAGACCATCAACACGGAACGGATAATATCGAGTATCTAAGTTTNAATCCACTGACAACACCCGGTAATGCAGAAGTTCAGGTTGCAAGATCCCCTGATGGTAATGTGTATTCATATCAGGCTGGTTGGAATGATATGCACATTGTTGATGTGACAGACCCATACAATACAACTGTCATGGGCGTATATAATGACCCAAATACTCAGGTATTGGATGTCAAATACATCGAACATGATGGTAGAGAATTCATTGTTCAACAAAACCAGTTAATCGATCCTGGGAATGCAGATCCTAACGTCGGAGAATGGTCAGATCCAGCTCAAGTCAGTGTAACATTAATCGATGTAACAGACAAGTCAAACCCTTGTTATGTTGATTCTTGGTATGACGCCGATCACCCCACGGGTCCTCACAACCTTTTTACTCATAAAATCAATAATGAATGGTACATTTTTGTGGCGAATCCAGATTACGAACAATGTGATTCAGCCATAGGAGAAGCATGTGGCGGCATNACAATAGCACACCTTGACCTTGATACAGCCATCACCGTTTTGGGTTGCAGCAGTACCATCCCACTTACACCNCCAGGATTAGCAATTTTCAANGTCGGAGAAGCCGAAGTNGCCTGGGAAAATACNCGNGGNGGCTGGATTTACATTCATGACATGACAGTTCAGACNTGGCCTGGTACTGACCAAAATGATCCAAGGTATGGCCGTACCTTCATCTATGGGTCATATTGGGAGGCAGGATTGCGAATATTCGATGTAACTGACGTCCCACATCCCCAAAATAGCCCAGAACAATATGCCTTTCATGTTACAGCCTGCAAAGCCGGGGCCGGAAACCCCCTCATGTGCCGATGGCGAGCACCTGAAGTAGGTTCATGGATGGAATTCCTTGACCTTGATGAAGATGGTCAACCCGATAGCCAAACTACAGGCAATGTCAACGGAGGTAGAGTTTCTTACATTCATTATGCAGAACCATTCCCTGAAATGGTGGATGTCTCACATTTAGGTAAGGGAGATGAATTNCGCCATTATACAACCGCAGCCGTAGAAGTGTTGTCCACNACAGAAGGAACTGGGATTCTTTACCTTCTTGATACAACGAATTATACATTAGATGATGGCCATTTCCAATTTTCAATTACTCTAGCAAGTGATTGGGAGATTCCCTATGCCGAACAAGTCTGTTATGGTGCAGATTGCTCCTTGAANCCAGATGGTGAAGANTGGCTTNTGTTCAGNCCACANAATCTNGATTCAGCATATTTTGANACCAATGAAGAAACAGATGCAAGCCATGGTGGNCAATGGGATGGCCGATTGTATGTCTCTCATTATCATGCAGGTTTGTGGNTTCTTGATTTAGAAACACTCATTGTCACAGGCACGGAAGGGTGGACAGAACGTCATATTGAGTCCACTGTGGGGTGGTATCTCCCTCATGGTGTAGATGGTGAGCCTCTCTCAAGCGTATCATATGAATTTGGATGGGTTCCATTCCTTTGGGCTGTCGAGCATCATGAAGGGCGAACCTANGCCTCTTGTATTTCTACTGGGCTATACATTGTCCAACTTGATATTGATAAACCATTTATTGGTCAGCCAGTATAGTGATAACATGCATCGANTAATGTCCGTATTTTTAGCCGCAATGTTATTTTCAGGGTGCTTAGGTTCAGAATCAATATCTTCTAAATTTCATGGACAGGCTATAGACCCTGCAATTTCNGTGACGGACTTTACTCTTCTTGATAGTCAAGGAGGAGAATGGAACTGGGCAGAACATAGCCAAGGCAAAGTGATGGTGGTGGTATTCCTTTTCACAAATTGCATTGATGTCTGCCCTGTTGTTACACAGAATATGAAATGGATTGAAAATACTCTTACCGATAGTGAGAAAGAAAAGGTGGGGCTCTTGACCATTACAGTAGATCCATGGAGGGATGATAATTTTACACTTACAGATTGGAAATTAAGTCAAAATGTGAGTTGGCCACATCTTACGGTGAATGATACAGAAACCGAACTCGAATCAATCAATGCCGTATGGACAGAATTTGGGATATCATTGACGATTGTTGACGAATCGAGTGAAGCCCGACATCACCCCTCCTCTTACGATGTAAATCACACAACAGGTACCGTGTTGGTAGATGATAAAGGATTACAAAGAGTTTGGTGGGGAGATCTCGAATGGGTACCGGATTTGGTTCTTGCTGATGTCAGAACACTATTGAGCGAGGATTGATTCACACTCATCCGTTCCCGATGATTTATACAACAAATGTTGTGGCCTCATCAATGGCGAGTGTGAANCTAGATGGGAAATTGCGGGCACTTGTCCGCCAAGTCCCTCAAAGTTTTACAGATGCTTTGGCGAATTTTTTTGGTTCAGGACCACAAGATATCCANTTAGCGCAATCACAACATCATGAATATGTCAGGGCTCTTGAAGATGCAGGGGTAGAGGTAACAGTCATGGAGGCTGACGATGCTCACCCTGATTGTGTATTTGTTGAGGATCAAGCAGTTGTCATCGACGGACACGTGCTCTTACCAGTACCAGGTCACGAAACTCGCCGAGGCGAACAGCCCCCTATTGCGGAATTCCTCATCAATCAACTCAAAGGCCACAAACTCTGCCGTATGGAATTACCAGCAAAAATGGACGGCGGAGATATTATTCGAATCAGAGATAAATTCTATGTCGGCCATTCAACNCGAACAAATTCTGACGGGATTGAGGAATTAAAGCAATTATTGGATCACCTCGGTCATGAATTGTCAATCATCAATATTCCAGATCATGCCCTCCATTTGACCAGCGTATCTTCCACTCCTTCTGATAACCTTATTTTAGCATCAGAGGGCCATTTACCAAAAGATGCATTCGATCCNCTTCCAGATGGGGTGAAGGTTCTTTGGGCGCCTGAGGAAGAAGTCTATGGGTGCAATACCATTGGATTTTCATCAGGTGACGTCCTTATACCAATTGGCCATCCAGTGGTTAAATCTTTATTGGAAGGCGAAGGATTGAACGTGATTGAACTTGATGTATCTGAATTAAGAAACGCAGATGGTTCCTTGACCTGTTGCTCGATTTTTTATTAGAGCATTTGATTGAAATAGAGACGCACGATAGGCGAATCTACGCAGGGGTTGCCAAGCTTGGTCAACGGCGCTGGGATGAGGTCCCAGTCCTCAACGGTTCGCAGGTTCAAATCCTGCCCTCTGCACCACATTCTCCCATTTTNAGAGTATGCTTATCGGAACCCACGCTTCTTTGCACAGCATTTCAAGAATTTCTTTCCACTACCGCATGGACACATTTCTTTNGACAAGTGACACTTTCCATAGGNCTTTCCACTACCACAATAACATCGTGCTCTTGAACTTCCTGGNATTTTTGAGAAAGCTACGATTTCAGAGGTAAGGGAGCCGCCACCGCGAACAGAACCAGTGAGTCTNGCTCTCTTTTCTCCTTCGCTAAGTTTTTCCCAATTTCTCAAGTCTTCTTCTGAAACAACACCATCCTCATCCAAATCTTTTGGATGATATGACGGCCGACTNGGACCACCTGATGCTTTTCCAAGAGATTCAATTTGGGCAGTTGGCCTTTGTGAAGGTCGTTTCGGCCCTCCACGTTGTCCTCCCGCCCCAGGTGCGATATTCTGGCGGAAGAGAGAATCTTGATTCTCCCTCATACTTTCTGCCATTCTCGACATTTCCTGTTGGGTTTCTCGCATGGCTTCCATGCCGCTTTGCATTTCGTTGAACATGTCATTTGCATCTTCATGCCCAAAGCCCCTCGACATGAATTCATTTTCTTTATCGCCTCCAGAAGAACCATCGCCAAATAAATCCTCCAGACGGGTCTCTATCATTTCTTTCAAATCACCATAGCCNCCTGTTGGAAGCAGGTTTTTATCTTCAGCCTTCTCGACATCACCATCGACTTTATCCAAGTCTTTCTTGGTGTTTGATTTGTCAATTCTTCTTTCAAATTTCTTCATTCGTTTTGCTCTTTTGAAATTAGATCTTGCAGTTAGGGCTCTGTAAGTATAACCTAAGACTGTCACACCAAAGACTACAGCACCGATATATCGNCCAAACTCTGTCTGNACGGTTTCAACGATNTTGCTGATNTGGNCTCCCACGATTGGTATNTCTTCCCACCANTCAGGAATTTCTAATTCGTATGGACAGCCATTATTTTCAAGNCGAGNNTCGACAAGCATTGGGTTTTGCTCTTCCCAATTTTCACACAGCAATTCAACACAACTCGAATCGGTNAGATCATCACANGTATCATCTCCATCTTCATCANCCGNATCCCAAATNTNNCCTTCATTAGATGCATGTTCAAATGTACCGCAATATGTCTGTTTGTCAAACAAATTTNTGAATGAAATTAAAGAGGAATCATTCGAATCTTTNTGATATCCTATTGACACTTCTAAGCAGTATTCTCCGGNCTCAAAATATGGANATTCAAGAGNNNAATCNTCTCCTCCTTGACTTCCAGTCAAAAACTTAGTTTCTCCNTNCCAATAAATAGGCAGACTTTNGNATAATNCCNNNGNGCTGANNNTATNCAGTATCNGGANTCGANAGGGTAGAAGGGTTTTNNNNANCCCAGNAGTTCATNANNCTTACATCACTATAGAAAATTATTCNAAGTTGNTCATANTTNCTTGTGTAAANAGANTGCCATCCNTCATTATCATAANAATCATCATTAGGAGAGAAATATGAATATATGATGATGCCATCTTCATTCGCTAATTTGAGTGAAATTGAATGATTGTACCCATNCCATGTGGNATTTAAATCAATANNGATTNGTTGNAGATAAGAAGTACCAATTTCTAATTCCCTAAATTCCACAGATAATTCTGGATTTGGCTCATCCATAATTGAAACCCAAGGTACTGAATCAATGTCTGTGTCTATAATCTCTTCACCAGATTTGAGTTCAACCTTTAAGCAATAATAAGAATCCATTACTGAAGAATCCATTTGAGAAGGATAATTGAAGTCCCGATCAAAGATTGTGCTTTCAGTCATATTCATAGATTCATTGACAACAAATTCTACATCATCCAAGTTCTCAAATGTTCCCACGCCGGCAAGATTTCCTTCGACGCCATCATGATAGCCAAGAATAACATTTTCAGAACAAGTGCTATCTGTTGCATGGAAAAACCAGAAGTTACGAGTATATGTTTCTCCGATCGAAACATTCGATAGAGAATAATTTGCCATAAATCGGAAGGGACCAGTCACAGTATCCTGTACTGAAAGATTTGCGAAGATTTCTGGACTTGGCCCACTTTGATTTCCAGTGTTGTTTTCATTGGTTTCGTTTCCAGTATTGTTTTCAGAATTATCAGTATAGGTCTTACACCACGATGCCCCTCCAAGAAACATATCATAATTTTGATTTTCTGACCATCTATATCCTTTAGCAAGATCGGCGTATACGCAGTATTCTTCTCCTATGCTAAAATTCCAAAGTGTGTTTTCTGTAAGATATGTGTAACTTTCTCCGTAACCATCGACTGTTAAATTTTCTATTACTGAATCGGCGCGTATGGTTGAATTGTTGTTATCAACCAATGATAGCCAGACGCTATATACATAGTCAGCAGACATATTTTGAATTGTGAACCCATAGTCAGGGAACTCTAGTAAGACATGCGGTTCAGCATTATTTTCAGTGTACCTACATCCAAATTCACGATCGAGTAAATTGTCTAGATTACTTTGATCACCTTCATAAATTTCAACTGCGTAACAATAATCATGGTAATGTGCAACAATCTCGCCGTTTTCAAATACATGTCCAATTAGAAGAGACTGATTAAACGAATACACTCCATTTACTATCTGATGTTCATCCTCAGGGCTAATACTGTCAAAATAAACAGAACTACTTGATAAATTGTAGTCGCTATCAAATATTGTAAATTTGACAGATCCATTTACTATTTCATCAGCATCTACAATATTACCAGCATAAATTAATTCATCATTCTCGAACAAATTGTGTATTACCTCAATTCTTGGAACAGCAAAATTTGATCTTTCAGCACAATGGCTATGCGCATCTTGATTCACCATTGTAGTAGTTAAGACTAGATGCGCCTCAACACAGAACATCCAATTTTCTTTAATTTGGGACATATTGATGGGTATGATAAATTCATAATTAGTAGAACCAGAAGATATGTTCTCACTAAATGAATTGAGTAAAACCGTAGTCCCAGGTCGCCACGGTAAGCCGGGGTGTTGAATCATAAAGTCTACGTGATATAGCTCAAGCGGATTTAGGTGGTCTACAGTCAAATTATACCATAACTCATCTTCTCCCCATTCGAGAGTTCCATCTATATCAGGGAATTCGTCTCCAATTTCAGGATGTTCGAACAGGACAATTTCCCACACGACAGTATGGCCGAAATCTCCCACATTACGATCAACATCAATTAAAAATGAACTCGCGTTAACGGAAAAACCCGTAAAAGTAACCCATTGAGCTTCTTCATCATCGTCAATAGATGGTATGTCAAAGACTCCAACCTCAAGCCAGTCTTGAGCCACCTCATCATAAGCCATTAATCTCCCTTTATCGAGATAACTGCTGTAGTCAGTGTCTCCAATATAGATGCCAAACCCATCGGCATGAACACTCTCAGAATAATTTAGAGACAGAAATAACTCATCCGTTGCTATATCTGCAATGCCGGCTGAGACCCATGAACCATCTTGGAGCCGTTGATCGCAAATATTGTGCCCTCCACCGACACTAGTTTCACTAACGTCACTACAAGATAAAGCAGTATGTATTCCCCCTTGGTCGAAACTGTTTACCTCATAATTAGAATCAGACATAATGAGAGGCGGCTCAAAACAACTTTCATCACTATCAATAATCATCCCAGTTCCGTTAGTCAAGTAAGCAGAAGCGCAAATCTCTGCAGCATTATTTGTATTACTATCTGGTTGGAAAGTTAATGTGCCCTCATTTGAGGCAGCAACAGTCCCATTAGCAATCGAAATAGAATTCCCTGATTCCATTGTACCTGATGTAACATACCAATCAACATCCCATGGTCCGTTTGCGGGTGCGGTATTTTGTACTGAAAACTCAAACTCAAATAAGTGATTTTGATAATCAAATCCAAT
>PABV01000019.1 GCA_002699425.1 Methanobacteriota archaeon | reverse complement strand
TACGCTGAAGAAGGCGATGACCAAAAAGAAACCATGAGTGGCTCATACCCTGATGTTGCTGCAGATTGGACACAAAACCTTCCCAATCACGATGACACTGATGGTTACCATGAAACCTCAGGAACTTCTTTCGCAACACCTCGAACAGCAGGAATTTTGTCATTGGTGCTGATGATGCTTCGCGCCGATGCAGAGGACAACCTTACTGGAGCCTCAGATGTTTACAACCGAAGCGGTTTGCTCGTTCAAGGTGAAAATATTTCAATTACCAATGCTGACATCCGGCATGCTTTGAATCTCTCAGGATGGTATCCCACGTTTACAACATGGGATCCCACTGCTGGTACCATGCCAATCTCTCCTGTTGCACCATGTACACAAGTGGGCTGGGGAGTGATTAACATGTCAAACGTGATGCCAATATACGAGCATTTGGCCGGCATCAGCGCCATACCAGACAGACCTGCAGATGTCGAACTTTGTATGGAGACTAATCAAAACATCCGAGAAGCATATTGGAACTAGAGGTGGCTTCGTGAAAAACGACTTTGAGATTCAATCAAAAAAATAGATTCCTTGTTGAATTTATTGCACCTCAAGTGAATAAAATTCTCACTGTTATGGATTTATACTGAATCTGTTGTTGAAATCATTCAATCGTTTCCCACCATGGAGGAGGCAAGAACCAACGGTTATCGTCTGACTCTCTCTCAATGATTGGCCATGACACTTCACCACCTAGAATGGTCAAACCTCCTGCGGGATTCCCNGCACATGGCCCAGAAAGATAATCCATGCCAGTTTCTGTCAACTCAATACGTAATGAATGACCCGCAGGAATNCTAATATCAAGAGGATTAAATTCCATAAGCATGGTGTAAGAAGAAAACGGAGCTGTCACCTCGGCATCATATCCTCCATCTCTGTANCGNATNTCCATGGTTGCATGACCGAGTCGTAAGTTNAGATCATCATCATATAGNGTTGCAAAAANCTGCCCCCCATTACATGCCAAGGTTGCAACATCGAGATGAAGCGTGGGTAAGCCAGAGATAATGGTCTCCTCTGCGAATGCAGGACCTGTGAGTGTTACAGATGAAAGTGATGAAACAACACCGCTGGCTCCAGACCATTCACTGCCAATATCTTGGGATAACCATTGCATATCTGAAGGAGGCCATGTATCTTCTAAGTGCCAATCACCATCATGGGTTTGAACTTGAACATAGGGTTCTGGCTCTTCTCCTTCTCCTTTGAGATAATANTGNAACCATCCAAATAATTCGACTGCCCAATCCATTCTCGTCATTTCAGGATAGGCTTCCTCTCCGTAACCTGAATCTAGAGTTCCGTGAATTGTTGGCTGGTCTGGATAATTGTGTGCCCATTGGCCAATGATGGCCCGTGAATTAATTCCCGCATCTCGAAGCATTTGATAGGTTGGAAATGCATGATAGGGGTCGACATTCCAATCTTGAAAGCCCCAAACCAAATACACCGAGCCTTCGTAATTGGCTAAAACATCTGGTAAATGACGCCTCTCATCCCAATAATCATTCCATTCTGCGCCACCAAATTCGGCTCCTGCCCATGTAGAGAATGGATTGAGGGGGCCAATAATATCATCAGAACACATTCGCATGTCATCCGAGGTTGCATCGGCAGTAGCACCTTCATAGAGAGCATCGTAAAGCATGGCTCTTGACTCACTACTTCCATTTCTGTAGAACATTTCTTGAACGCCAATTGACCCNGAAATAGGAACGATGGTTTTCAGATATTCGCTGGGTTGTTGAGCNGCTTCCCAATTGGTCGTTCCAGCGTAAGATTTACCCATAAGGCCGACCCTGCCATTTGACCAAGATTGTTCTCCCAACCATTCGACGACGGCCTGAATTCCAACTTGTTCACCCAAGCCTTTCACATCTTGACAATGTGTGGATTGACCGGTGCCAAAAGTTGAGGCTTGAGCTAAGGCATAACCGTGTGAAATGAAATTATCGTATACCCATTTCCCAACACCACCATCTGGAATCGTGTTTGGGTTCGAGTCATCGCCTACAATTCCCTCACCTCCAAAATCATAGTAAGGATGAATCGTCATGATGACCGGAATTTCCATCCCCTCTGGAACATCGGGAAGCCACAAAGCCACATGCATTAAGGCAGGACCTGGGGCTCCTGCATCTTGTTCTGATGCAGGTAACTCCACTTCAACGAAATGTTCAGTATAATCAAGCACCGAATATGAGCCATTAACAGGTAAAGCCGAACGTTCACCNCTCAAGTTCAAATCCATTTTGTGGCGGTCTTGGATTGGCGTTTCCCACCATTCGAAAGCCATCTCCTGACTCAAATCATCCTCAAGAGTTCCAAAATTGATCCCGAGAATCAAAAAAATGACTGCGAGTGCTGNAGATCCCACTAACATGCCTTGCAACGATGCATCTTGACGACCAGGGGAAGCCTCTGCGGAGGAAATGATGACAGAGGAGGGAGGAGTCATGGCATTTTTGACAGATTCACCCCCGCCTTCTGTGCCTGCCATGTCTATTGGACATTGATATGAAATTTGAAATATGCACATCAAAAAGTCACAAATCAGCAAAAAGAAGAACAACTCCTTGAGTACAATTTTACAGCCAAAACGTGGATGGTACTCTGGACCCTTGCTTGAAAATCACCAAAAATTTTCTTCTTAGTGTTTTTTATTTTCAACCATGAATCATTGGGTTTTCTTAATGATTCTCGAACCCGAAGTCAATCGATGAAATATCGAACGAAGGCTTGGTAACAATCTAATGCCATTCCGATAGGTTTGATTNTCCAAAGCCATTGTCACATAATCATCTAACCACTGATCACTCATGACTAGGCCTCTGTCTGTATCTCAAGGGCAGTTCTTGTTCCGATTTGTTGTCTGAAACCACGAATTGCATCAAGCATCTTCTCGAGATTATTTCGGAAGATACCATCTCGGTATTGCTGTTCATCCATTACTTCTTCGATCCACTGTGATAGTTCCTTATCCATGTTATCAGTGTAAATTTTACACCGGACCTATATCAACGCTTGTTGTGGGGTCCAACACTAAAGTGCATAAGTTAAACTAGGTGTTATTTATTACACCATCAATGGTTTGATAACGATTTCTTTCGAGGACCCATTGCTCGAGTCACCTCCCGAACGCTCTGCAACAGTGGTGAATGACTCAGAGGTGAGGGTTATGGATCCAAAATTGAAAGCAAAACTGCAAAAACAACGCTACCACATNGTTGGTGAACACGGTGGGGTCAAAACATGTCACTGGACAAAAGAATCTCTACTTCGCGGAAGGCAGTGTTACAAAGGCCGGTTTTATGGAATTGAGAGCCATGGATGCATGCAAATGTCACCTGTTGTAGACCAATGTAATTTGGCTTGTACCTATTGTTGGAGAGAGCCTCACATGGATACATTAGAATTAACAGATCAGGATCCTTTGGACCTACTTTACGAGTCCGTAAGAGCTCAGCGCCGACTTCTATCGGGTTTTGGAGGAAATGATAAGGTCCCACGAGAAAAGTGGCTGGATGCTCAAAACCCTAAGCATGTAGCTATTTCGCTCAATGGTGAGCCTACCTTGTACACAAGATTGTCAGAATATATGGAATTGTGTCACAAACATGGAATGACAACGATGTTGGTCACCAACGGAACTCTTCCAAAAGTCATCGAAAATCTTGACACATTGCCAACACAATTGTACGTAAGTGTTGATGCACCGAACAAGGCCGTGTTTGATGATATCTGCAAACCAAAATGGAATCAAGGAGCATGGGAAAAATTTGAGGAGACTATTGATTTGATGCCATCCCTTGATACGAGAATCGTATGTAGGCATACGCTCATCAAAGGAAAGAATATGTCACATGACCACATTAGGGAATTTGCAAGTCTCGATAATCGTGCAGACCCAGATTATATCGAAGCAAAGGGNTACGTACATGTAGGGCATAGTCAGGAAAATCTTGTTGCAAATAATATGCCTACCCATGAAGACATCATGGCCTTTTCTCATGAAATTGCGCCCCTCACAAATCGCCAAGTCCTAGATGAAAGCCGTCCATCTCGTGTGGCCCTCATTGGAACTGAAATTATTCCAATTCCAGTACCTCAAGCAGAACTGTATTTCCCAGATGATTTGGGCATCGCTCCACCAATCAAACATCTTCCTGTCATCTGATTTTATCTTCAAACAGATGCTGCCAAGCTTCGCAAAGTTGTTTACAAAAATTTTCATCACTGTACCTTTGTGCATCTTCTATCATTGATTCAGATACATCATCAGGTTGACTCAATTGTTGAGACATGGCTTTTTTCCATGCATCGTGATTTTCTGCATGAATGAGAAATTCCGGTCTAATATGCATGTTGTGTGCAGGTAGATCTGATGCCAATATCATCGTTCCTGCAGCCATAGCCTCTACCACTGGCAAGCCAAATCCTTCCGCTGCTGAGGGGAATAGNAAGGCATTTGCATGTTGGTATGATGCAATTAAATCATGCTCATCCACTCCTCCAATCCAGTTCAACCGGACTGAGTGTTCACGAGCCAATTGCTCAATTTTTCCTCTTGACTTAGGGGATGATTCAAATCCTATCTTGTGGATAATAAACTTGGATTTTTCCTCAGCAGAAAGAGAACCAAGGACACGAATTAAGAATGGAATACGCTTTCTTGGCTCTTCACTTCCTACAAGTAACATATTNTGACAGGACTCATCGAACCATTCAGGAAAGGGTAATGGATTTGTACGGGGATTNTATTTTTGAATATCGATAGAAAACGGTAATGTAATCGCTGGAATATTTGGAAAATGGCGTTTAACTTGAGTTTTCGTGCTTTCACTGTTACACAAGAATAAATCTGCACGACTTAATCCAGACCTCAAATTTTTCAAATCCCTTCTCCTCAAAAATCCGGGTTTCTGATCACCAATTTCGATAACCTCATTATCAATATTCATCGTAGTTGGAAATATATGAAACAAATCATGGACATAGACTGATACTGGAATGTTAGCATTTTGGGGTATGAGATGTGCTTGTTCTTGGTCTGTGATATGAAGGAGATCTATTTCCGGGTGTGAACTTGTCCTTTTCACCTTTTTTGGATGTGAAATCCATCTCAAAAACCCTCTCTTTATTGGGTTGTTTGTAATTGGATATTCAAGGCTTTCAGCACAATGGAAACCTTCTANATCACCGCTTTTTAGCAGGTCTAGGAATCGTGCATGTGTTCCCCCGAGTCCAGATTTCGCAGAGAGGGCACCACCTCTTGCCACCAGAACCCTGCGCATGAACTGGGATGAGGTTTTACCCATAAGCGAACTGGACCTATGGACAGAAAAATGTAAGAAAAGAACTTCTTTTTGTCATGGAACAAATATACTTGAATCTCTTAACTGGCATGTGAGCGATGAAAAACCTAAGTTGCTGATTGCCAAAGGCAGTTTTGCAACCATGGGAGGGGCTGAAAGGGACCTTTTGCGTGTCATTCCGTATTTGAAAGAACATTTCGAACTTACAGTTACTACACTCGTTTCAGTCCCCGAAATAGAGGAGGTATGCAATACTAACAAAATTCCATTGCTTACTCCTGCCACTCCTTGGAAGATACCTGCCGGACTTTTCGCCGCTATTTTTGATAAAGTTAGAAAAAGTGCAAGAAAGNCATGGAAATCATGTGACGGCTTGGAANAAGCCTTGGACGAACATCAATTTATTTACCTAGTAAGTGGTGATGGATATCTTGGATTTATCCAAAACCTTCCTCCCAACAAAAGAATTCATTTGCAATTACATGAGCCACATCGTGGCTTGCATGAAGACAGTCTTCACAGAACCATAACTGGTGGATTCAAGCGCCCATGGTGGTTGACTTCCTTGATTTTGAGAAAAAGTAGAAAAAATGATCAAAAAATTATTCGAGATTTTTTTTACACTGAAAACACATCTATAAGTGGAAATTCGAATTTTTCAGCAAAGCGCGCACATGATGTTTACGATATCGACCCAAGCGTGTTATGGCCATGCGTCGATTTCAATGAATTCTCACCAAGTGATGATGGTTCCAAAAATCCAATCAAAGACCACTTTTCTCAAGATTATGTCGTAAATATTGGAACCGCTTCATGGGCTAAAGGCGTGTGGGAAGTCATTTCTATGCTCAAGGATTCTGGACTTTCCTTGGCGCATGTAGGNGGAGGACCTGCNCAAACACTTGAAAAAATTAAACAACACGCAAATCATAACAATGTTCCACTATGGATTGCACCAAGAATCCCATCAAANGAATTGGCAGCGATAATGCGAGATGCCAGGGCAGTTGTTAGTATGGCTCATAAAGAACCATTTGGCCTTACTCCCATCGAGGCTTTTGCGGTTGGGACTCCCGCTATTTTCGTTAATGAAGGGGGCTTTCAAGATACAATTACTGATGGAATCTGTGGACGTTTAATCNAAAGAGAGGATTTCAAAGAATGGCATCGAGCATTACATGAAGCTGCAGATTCCAAGAAAAGGTCAAATTGGGCTGAATCCGGAAGAAATCGAATTGAGACAATGGGTCTGAAACCTGTTGATTTAGCAAATAGAATAATGCAATTATTGCTCAATTAAGCCGGTGGAACTGGCGGCGCGAGTCCATTTGCAATTGCGTCTTCTACGATTTTCATATCGCTATCAACCATCATCTGGACCAATTGCTCAAAAGTAGTCTTGGGTTTCCACCCCAACTTTTCTGCAGCAAGTGAAAAATCACCTATGAGAAGATCAACTTCTGCTGGACGGAAAAACTTTGGATTCGTACGCACTCTGACAACTCCGTTATCATCAGTCGCAATTGTGTCTACTCCTTCACCAGACCATTGGAGTGTCATGCCGATTCTCTCAAATGATAGATTGATCATTTCTTTGACGCTATGTGTCCTTCCTGTTGCGATTACAAAATCTTGAGGCGTTTCTTCTTGCAACATTCTCCATTGCATCTCAACATAGTCACCAGCATATCCCCAATCCCTCTTAGCAAGTACATTTCCAATCCATAGACATTCATCCAAACCATGACCAATTCTTGCTACGGTCATGGTTACTTTTCGAGTCACAAACTCCAAACCTCTCCTGGGGCTCTCATGGTTAAAGAGAATCCCTGTACAAGCAAACAACCCATATGATTCACGATAATTTCTCGTTATNTCATACGCAAAAACTTTGGCAACACCATAAGGAGAGCGGGGATAAAATGGTGTCAACTCCGTTTGAGGGATTTCTCGAACCTCACCAAATTGTTCTGATGAACCTGCTTGATAAAAACGACAGTCCGGCTTCACTCTTTTTATGGCCTCAAGACAACGAAGTGTGCCCAAACCGGTTACATCAGCGGTCATCGTGGGAGATCGCCAAGATTCTGGAACAAATGATTGAGCGCCTAGGTTATAAAATTCATCAGGCTGAATTTCTTGTACGGCGTTATCGATACTCGATTGGTCGGTAAGATCGCCATTGATGAGATGGAAGCGCTCGTGATCCATGAGATGATTAATCAAACTCCTTCCAAGATTTTGCTGACTCGTTCGTCGGACAAGCCCGTGTACCTCATATCCTTTTTCTAGCAGTAGCTCAGAAAGGTATGACCCATCTTGTCCAGTAACGCCTGTAATGATGGCAACCTTTCCCTCGGACATATGTTTACGAGGCGTGGAGTCTTTTTGAATACAATTGCTTTTACTCATCATTCATGTTCTATCAATAAAGCGTTTAATTGATGTGCTGTACCTCATGGGCGCATTATGGGACATATAGAACGGGTAGCAATTATCGGTGCCGGAAACATGGGTTCTGGTATTGCCCAAAAATCTGCACAAGAACATTTTATGGTAGAAATGGTTGATAGAGAGCAACAATGGGTTGAGAGNGGAGAATCGATTATCGCTGAATTTCTTTCAGAAGCCGTTGAAAGGCGAATTTTTCGCCCTCAACAAGTGGAGGAAATACAATCTCGNATTTCAAGCGTTGTTGGAGTAGAAAATACATCTCATAAAACCGACCTAGTTATTGAAGCCGTTTTCGAAGATTTAGAAGTAAAGGCTCAGGTNTTTGATTTGCTCAATGAAACCTGCGATGATTCTTGTATTTTCGCTTCAAATACATCCTCTCTTTCCATCGATGAATTAGCAGAAAGAAGTGGAAGGCCTGATCGATTTATTGGTCTACACTTTTTTTATCATCCCGCAAAAAATAGACTTATCGAAGTTATTCCTGGTACAAAAACTACGCAGGACACTATCGATAAGGTGATTCAGTATTGCCGAACACTTGGCAAAGTAGTTATTGTTTGTGCAGATAGGCCTGGTTTTGTCGTCAACCGGTTTTTCGTACCTTGGTTGAATGAAGCTTGTCTGTTACTTGAGGAGGGGGTGGCGACTGCCGCCCAAATTGATGCTGTTGCTATGAGAGCATTCAAGATTGGAATGGGACCTTTTGCTCTCATGAATCTCACAGGACCTCCAATCGCCTTACATTCAAGCGATTACTTAGCCGAGCAGTTAGATACACCAAGATACAACGGTGCTGAGAATCTTCGAAGTATTGTTGATGCACAAGCATCTTGGGATTTGAATGGTGATTCAAATTGTGATGAAAGTGCTGAGAAGATCATCAAGGAAAGACTTCTAGGTCAGGTTTTTGCTGTTGCAGGACAAATTGTTGATGAAAATATTTGCTCACTTGAAGATGTTGATAGAGGGGCGAAAGTTGGATTGAGATGGGCTAAAGGTCCTTTTGAATTGATGAACAGAGTTGGTATTCAAGAATCAAAAAGAATGGTTGAGAAATACTGCGAACTTTCTAATCAAAAAGTCCCTCATTGTTTACAAAGAGATACTCCATTTCGTTTTTCATGGGTTGACCATGAAATTAGGNANCGAATCGCTACCATCACCATAAACCGGCCAGAAGCCATGAATGCCCTCAATGAAGCAGTTGTTGGTCAACTGAATGAAGTCGTGGAAGAAATTAACCAATCAAATGATGTAGATGTGATTGTCATTGACGGCGCTGGTAAAGCCTTTGTCGCTGGTGCCGATGTCAAATTTTTCGTTGATAAAATCCGAGCAGAAGCAATCCCAGAAATCTATGAATTCACGGCTCAAGGACATCGGTTACTCAATATGATTGAATCAAGTGAAAAAACAACCATCGCTCTCACCACTGGACTTGCTCTTGGAGGGGGTCTTGAACTTGCTCTGTCCTGTGATTATCGTATTGGAACCCGACGCACAAGTTTCCGATTTCCAGAAACAAGCATTGGCATTTACCCTGGATTGGGAGGCACTCAACGTCCTCCAAGAATTTGTGGAATTCCTGCCGCTAGATATGCCGTATTGGCTGGAAATCATGTCGATTCACAGACAGCCATGGACCTTGGCCTCATCACACATTTAGTTGATACAAATGAAATTAATCNCACGATTGAAAATATTCAATCGATTGGTAAACCTGAAGAAAAATATCCTGCAAAGCCTGCAAATCCAGAATCTGCTGTAGCAAAATTTGCTGAGAAATTCTTTGCTGATATTAACATGGAAAAAATTCTTGCTGCTGAGGTGCCATCTGGATTTGATCAAGAGGACCCTCTGGTAATGCGGCAGATGAAGCAACTATCTCGTACCGCACCAATTGCATTAAAGATGGCAGAGAAATTGATTGAGGCGACAAGTGANACAAACCTCAATGAGGGATTATCTATGGAATTATCTCAATTGCACGAAATTTTTGGCACTTCTGATGCTCTAGANGGATTAAGTGCTTTGATTGAAGGAAGAAGACCAACTTACTCTAATTCATAGTGCTCCACNAATNAAGTGCATCTTATATGTCATAGGCTTGAACGACTANCATGCCTGAACCACCGATGCGTCTTCCCAAAGAGAACATCGACAAGTTGTTACAAAGTATAGAAACTACAATGGAACAAGGTTCGCTTATTCGTGAAGAACTTTCACAAAATTTTGGCAAGGGACCNTGGGATATCACTTGGGAGGTGAAAGCGGCAGTAGAAGCATTGCACATTTTTGGTAGCAGATGGACCACTGAAATTCTAACCACACTATATATCGCTGGTCCAAGGCGTTTTAATCAACTAAAGACATTACTAAGTGGAATNTCTAGCCGGACACTTTCAGATAAGCTNCAATTGTTAGTTGAAGAGAAGTTAGTAGATCGTGTTGTTGTCGATGGGCCTCCTGTGAAAGTGAGTTATGCTCTAAGNCAGCATGGTCGTGATTGTGGAATCTTGCTATCTCCTCTCGTAGCTCACTTGAAAATGCATCTTGGATCGATTAAAAAGCAATGATGTAGAACAACGATTCCTTCTCAAATCCTATCTCATTGAAGTATGATTGAAAGAGTGATAGGTGCCAATAATTCTTGAACTTGACCAAAGTGAAATTTAAGAGGTTTCACGAACGGATACATCAAAGAAGACGGCCTCCCACGTTACATCCACCTTTTCATCTGTATCTGAGACTGTAGGGATTCCTGAAGTAATTGGTTCGTTAACTATCACTTCAACATCCAATTCAAACATACCTTGGCCATGTGATGAATTGGACCATGCATTGTTCCAATAGAACTCGTCCATTCCAACGACACCCATTGATTCACCGTTATAGTCTGGATATATATGAAGAACGAGTGAAATTGTCTCACAATCCGACGAAACGCCACTCAATTCATTGTTTTCATTTTTCCAGTCTGCTGAAACATCCGTAACGGAAAGATCTGCTGAAATGGTATCACATGGGTCACCGAATTCTCCTGATGTTTCTGTATAAGATATTGTTATGAGCAAAAGTCCGAAGCCGCTATTTGAATCAAAGAGGTTCGGAGGTGCGGTGAAATCAATCGTCGCTTTTTCGCCATCATCAATAGTTCGAGAATCCGTAAAAATTTCTGATGATTCCTCGAATTCAATTGTATACTCTGGCTGAGCGTATTTGGATTGAATATCATCCCCCATAATGAACCAAAAAACACTTGCATGGTATAGAAACGCGACGAGTAAAAATGCCAAATAAATAGATACGTTTCTCCGAGATCCGTCATCAGAGAACAAATCCGTCAACACGTTATCGTTTTGCTGCACTTTAACCACCCCGTTCCGCTATGAGTCCCAAAATGATGTCTAATTCCCAGACAAAAAATGATACGAGTAAGGATATCAAACAATATAGCAAGCATACGATTTCTATTCGGCTGATATGCCTGCGAGATATATCGAGTTTAGGGAACCATTTGCTGTCTATGTTCTTTCGAAGATGAGCTGGATTCGAAACAAGAGTCTGAAATGATTTTTCCTCCCAACCTAATCCAAGAGCAATGAGTATTCCCAAAAGCGCTGCTGAAATCATTTGATTAATTGGGATTATTGATTGAACCAACTCAAGGATTGCGGATGTTGCGACAACGATCAACACAATTACCATTGTTTTGGCCATTGGTTTCGTTTTTTCATTAATATCCAAGAGGTTGAATTTAAGTAAAATATACATCGCTATTAAGGGCCGAACGATTGTAAAATGCAGCCCAGTCGTGAATGTCGACCACAATTGAACATTTTCTCCTGTGTTTGCTTTTACAGAGAATCCTGCATCACTGCCTTGGGAATAGACCAAAAACCCAATAATTCCCAAAACAAAATATGGTGAAACAACGTACAATAGCACATTCATATTTCCTCTGATTGCCTGATATATCTCAACAGTAATAATCGTCAATCCAGCAGCAATCCCAATAGCGTACCCTGCGACCCAAATATAATCCCAAGTGGTTGTGGTTAACGTTTGACCAAACGGGTCGAGGAAATAGAAGTATTCTGACTGAAGGATGAAACCTGGCCACCACATCCAAATGTGACCTAGGACTAAAGTTGTGAAGAGGCCTGAAAGTAGCGATATATTTTGAGTCGACTGGTTCTGTTTCTCTTTTGGAATCAATCTAAATTTGATGTATACTGAACCCCAGATAACCGCCGTTGCAAAATAAAAGAATCCAGGAAGTGCTACGGGAGTAAGGTTGAATCCCATTGCGTCAAGAGTAAGCCTAAACAATGCCAGAAAAGCGACCAATCCCAATCCAGTTTTCACCTGCTTGATGTTTCTCAAAATTGGAACGGGATAAAGCAATGCAATGGCCATAATACTTGATTCAAAGATATAATCCATTGCGAAGGCGAGTTGAAACCAAAACTGCCAGACATCTCCATCATTATCGGAATTAACATAGCCGAATGCAGCATTTTGGATTCCTTTCGTGATAAACANCAGGCAAAGAATGTGTGCTGCGATAGCCTCGTTCCAAGGAAGTTTGCTATTTTGTCGGACGAGTCGAAGGGAGAGGCCCCCCAGAGCGATGCTCAGGATTGCTCCAATAAACAGAAGGTTTTGCTCGTCCACGATAAGGTTACATTGCGAATTAAAATGAAGTTTTTGCCAAATAGTTGCAGTATCATACGGATGTGTTTCTAGAATCATAAATCAAATTAATTCTATGATACAAAGCACCGATGCTTTGAATTGTGAGTGTAATTTGTGTCAACCATGGCTCTTCTCTCCCAATGGGTTAGGCAAAGGCCATGGCTGACGACTGGCCTTGTAGGCGCTGCTGGGAGCATTTCAGGGTTTGCAAATTACATTGTGACTGGTATTGGCGCTATTGGTGTTTCAAAGGCTGGAGTGAAGACGAGGTCAATCACACACGAACATCCGTTTAGATTTCGTATCCTACGCACACTCGAATCTAAACCAGGTCTGTGTTATCGTGAATTACAAAGTACGATGAGTGCAGCGAATGGCACATTACGACATCATCTTGATGTCCTACAATCACAGAAATCTGTNCAGGCCATTGAAGTAAATGGAAGGGTGTGTTATTTTGCGGGATCNCCTCAACAATTTGAGAACTTTAGGGGGCAAACCTTCGGTTTAGAAGAGGTGGCAATGAGAATGCCTGTTGGTTTATCATTGGTACAAAAAACGGTAATTGATCATATTCAGAAACATGGAACTCCAAAATCTCAAGCATTTTTAGCCAGAGAAATTGGACGTACTAGAGCTTCTGTGCACAGCGCTGTCAAAGTACTTCGAAGGAGAGGCATATTGCGTCAAGACAGATTATCGCTCTCACCACTGTTTATCGATTCAAAAACATGGACTCATCAACGTATCATCGATTATGAATGGGATGATGAAAGACATTCGCTTTGAAATTCGGACCAACTCATTTGAAGTATGCGCCATCTATATGTGCCGCTGGCCAAAAATCGCTGCATGTTCGGAGTCCGCTTATCTGAGATTCCGCTTCCCGTGGCTGGTCGAGATAGAGAAAGCCTGATAGATTGGATTATTGAGACCTTTAACTTAGTTAGAAGGCGAAAAGATACCAGTATCCACCAACTTTCAATGTCTCCAATACATCGAATCTTGAGAGATTATCTTTTCGCTCATCCCGAGANAGGCGTAAATAGCAATCAACTTGCCGAAGATTTTGCCCTCACTCCTGCAGCTATTCATCACCATATGAATCGATTAATGCGTGCAGGTTTAGTCACTTATTCCAAAGGTCAAGGATGGAGAAAATATTTTCTTAGAGGGGGTTCCATTTCTACGGCGATGTCTTACTTTTGTATGCAAGCCAGACATGTGATGAAACAACGAATGGAAGAAATGAAAGAGTTCTGGACCAAGCCTGAATATGAACATGAAATCCTATTCTCGGGAGAGACCATGGCATTCATTACCATCCAGNTGGCTGAATGGCAACCTCTCAAAGAAGAATATTCTAAANTTTCACAATTTGCTGAAGATCTTGGTTTACTCGGTGAAAGGCCGGGAAAAGAAATTATGGCAAATTCCACATCAGAATATTTGCTACGAGAACTCTTTGCGCAGAGAACTATTTCTCTGGATGAAGTTGCAGAAGGTATTGATCGAGCAAAATCACAACGTATACTCGAGCGTTTTCGTCAGACTGGACTTGTTGAAAGAGTACCTAGGATTGACCGGCTTACGACCGCTATTTGGTCAGCAGTTACCACACAATTTCAAAGAAGGGGAGANGAATGGTTGAGAAAGAAAGGAGGATTCCAGCGCCTTGAGGTCTCCGATGAGATGTTAGAATCCATAAAAGAAGGGAAACTAAACCCCGAATTAACTGATTCATTCCTTGAATCAATGACTGTTGAGAGAAGAATGCTGTTTCTCAACTTGCTAGGGGGAAGTCTTGCCAATGGATATCGATTGTGTGGTTCTGCAAATGAAAATGTTGAAAGAAAAATGTCAGATCATCTTGAACGTATACTTAGAAGAATACAACGAGTTGGGGACATGCTTGAAAAAGATAATTCTAACAGCACTACTCAATGAGTACTNTGATTTCACCCTCTCAAGGCGTCTGGGAAGGGGAAAAAAGACAACTTTTCTTAGCACCAATGTCAGGTGTTTCTGAATTACCATACAGATTATTGGCAAAAGAGTGCGGTGCAGATATAACCATCACAGAGTTTACATCTTCCAGCGCTCTTACAAGAGAAGTAACAAAATCTTGGGCGAGAGTTGAAAGCCATAAGGATGAATCTCCGTTTATTCCACAAATTTTTGGAGGAAATCCGGAAGAAATGGTACAAGCGGCAAAGATGTTGGATGAGGAGGCTGACATTATTGATCTAAACTTCGGCTGTCCTGCTCCAAAAGTCACAAAGATTTGCGCGGGCGCAGCCTTGATGGGGCAACCGGATGATCTTGTAGAAATGACGGCCTCNATTATTGAAAATGTTCAATCTCCAATAACTGCAAAAATGAGACTTGGNACAGGTTCAGGCCACCACAATGTGTTAGAAATCTCAAAACGTCTAGAAGAAATTGGTGTGAAAAGAATCTGTATTCATGGAAGGACATTGAATCAAAAGTATCGAGGTGAAGCCGATTGGCATACCATTACTGAAGTGGTCGAAGAAGTCGGTATTCCTGTCATTGCGAATGGAGATATTGTCGATGCAAAGTCAGCAAAATCGTGTCTTGAATTGACAAATGCAGCAGGGTTGATGATTGGTCGTGGAGCGATTGGACGGCCAAATATCTTCGCTGANATTAAGGTTGGTTTGGGTTGGGAAAAAGAAGAAAGTTTACCTTGGTTCAATNAGNAATGGTTCCAGTATACTGATGTTGAAAAGCAATTTACTTCTCGTNACTGGTGTTGGAATCGATATATCGAGATTGCACGTGAAACAACTGGATTACGTGCAAATTGGTTGAAGCGTCATGCGGTGGCTTTCACAAAAGGCCTTCCTGGAGCGAAGAAGGTGAGAGGCATCTTACACCTNCATCAAAATCCTGAGAAATTGGCGAATGCAATTTCTAAATTTCTAAAATCAGAAAACTGATTCCCATTCATCCAAAGGCTGAGCTTCATCCCATGCCTCGTCNGTGGTCTCGTTTCGAATTTTGAGTACTTCTCGTGCAAGAAGCCAATAAATAAGTGCTAAAGAGCGACGACCTTTNTTATTCGTTGGTAAAACTAAGTCCACGTTACGTAAATTGTTGTTTGCATCACAGAGAGCAACTACTGGAATTCCTGAACCAACAGCCTCCCGAAGGGCTTGTTGATCGGCAGCAGGGTCGGTNACGATGAGCATATCGGGCTCTTTGTATGATCGAAGCATCGGGTTAGTGAGGCTTCCAGGAATAAATCGNCCGACCGCAGAAAGNGCTCCGATAGCCTCAGCAAATTTTCTTGCTGGCCTTTGACCATATTGTCTCGCTGAGACAACCATCACATTAGCAACACTGTACCGACTGATGAACGCCGCAATGGTTCTAATTCNGNGATCTGNGATTGACAAATCTAACAAATACAAACCGTCAGAACGTACTTCTTTGATAAAACTCGACATGTCTGCACTTTTTTGCTGGGTACCAATGTGAACAGCGTTTAATTCATACGTTTCGTAATCTACCAAAAGTTCCATTGGTTCACTCATGCAGTAGCCTCAATGAGGTCGCCACTGACCGCCTCTATTAAACCACTTCGCAGAATAATTCTTGATGTATGAGGAGGAAACATTCATCAAATAAANCACATAACTGTCGTTTCGTGAAGGGGGAGGAGGATACGTTAGAGGGCTCCTCCATCGGAGAAAATGGTTACTGGCTTGATACGAGTGGAGAGCCTCTAAAAGTTTCTGCCTCAGACCTTGAAAGACATGCTTATTGCCCAATATCATGGAAACTTGCTTATNACGGTTTCAAAGGAAAAGGAGATGCTGTAGAGGCTGGTATCAAGAAACATAAACAGATTAATGAAAAAATGAACAGTTACAAACCCTTGCAAATTCTAGTCAATCGAGAGACTATAATTTGGGAATGGTGGTTCGCTGTTATCATCGCATTCATCATTTATGGTCTTGCATTTTTCTTCATCGATGACGACGTCATCAAACCGGAAGAATTTGCGAAATATCTCGCTCTTCTAGCAGTAGTCTGGCTTTTTCTGGCTCTTCTCGCCGTTTATCTCCCGTGGAGAAGGTGGCTTCACTTCGATAGTGAACTTCAATCAATCAAAAATCAGCTTGAATATTATGAACAAAACATGATTGACCCTGTTTTCCAAAAAGAAANTTTTGAAGGTGGTTGGTTTGAAGGTGGCAGAGTTGAGGCTGGNTTACTTATTGGTGCCATTATTTTGGGAATTAACTCCATTGGCCTTTTTGGTGCGAAAAATCGAGAACAAGCCTCCTTTGTACTGGTCTTTATAGCATTATTTTGGACCTTACTTTCTACTTGGCAACTTCAGAGGGTCCTCATGGCCTCAGACAAGGCTGAAAATGCAAAAGAAGGAACTGGATTGGACGATAGCATGGAATTAGCCTACTCTGATAGCCAAAGCAGTAAAGCTCTCCTAATCGATGAAGAAAGCGGTCTCCGCGGTCGCCCTGACCAAATTGTCATCATTGATGGTGAATTNGTGCCAGTAGAGCAGAAAACAGGAAAGATACCCAAGAAACCTCACTTCTCGCACAAAATTCAATTATTAGCGTACATGAAATTAGTAGAAAAAACAACTGGAAAAATACCTCCTTACGGAATTATCAATTATGGCTTAGAAAACCCATTTGAGGTTTCTTGGGATGAAAGAAACCAGAGCATACTCAATTCACAAATAGCCGAAGTTCAAAGATTGATGGTTCACCAAGACGCAAAAAGAAACCATGATCGACCTGGGAAATGTCAACATTGTTCAAGACGACATGCTTGTGATGAAAGTTTAGTTTAATCAAAACTACAGATGTCTTCTGTNGGATAGGTTGTACAAGATTTTTCTACTTCAATTGCAACAAGGAAACTATCTTGAAATTGGTTCAGAAACTGTTCACCATAACCTCTCGCTTCAACCGATAAACGCCATTCTCCTTGAGAGAAAGGTGCTTGCATTCTGTAAAGAGGTTCAGTTCTTGATTCGCTAATTTCTGTTTCCCAAACAATGGCTCCGGCAGCATCTTGCAGATTCGCACGAACATATCGAGATTCATTTGGCAAAACGCTGCTCGAGGTATCCGAAAAGAAATGGGAAACGGTGATGTAAGCTGAAATCTCAGTAACATATTGGTCGACAAAGAAATCTTCACTCCAGGTCATTTCAACAACGGATAAACTGGTGAATGTGTGTGAGACCCTCAATTCTTCTACCACTTGTCCAACTTCAGGTTCATCTCTCATACTCTCTAAAAATTCACGTGCAGGAACCAGCCCGATACAACCGCTTAGGAGGGGGAGTGACATGCTAAGGATTAGAAAAAGACTCAATGCCTTTTGTCCTCGCATAACCCTGCCTCCTTCCTTAAGGATAATAAATCAACGATTCCTTGTTGCAAATATTAAACAATAGACATCCTCCCCTAAACGCCTGAATGATGCAAAACGTTGGCTGAGCCGATTGGCGATGAAGAACCCTATGAGAGCGGACAGGCATTTATGATACATTTTTCCAGACTATCATTAAGCACTAATCCTCTATAAAATCACAAACCACAATCAGGAATNGAGGAAAANAATTTCGATTATATTCACTCAAACCGAGCGCCGCAAGAAGCACATTCCGTATCTGTCTCTTTTACTTCACTACCACATACGCCACATTCAATCATCTTGACAGGTTCAGCAACCTCATCTGCGGAAGTCTCCTTTCGCTTTGGGGCCCTACGNCGGGGTGAACGACGCGACTTTTCCTCTTCCTGANCCGGTTCTTTAGTAGGAGGAGGAGAGGNGTCNTCTGAAAAACTGAAGTCCATTGCNTCATCTGGTACTTCATTACCCGCAATTGTTCGGTCTGACATACCCATTCCAACAATTACTTCATCACCAGGTAATACACCTTCCTCACCGGTGATCTCATACAATCTTTCTCTAATTTTCGCATCACTGGCTGAGAGTTCTTCGTCGTCATCGGCAAGATGTGGCTTGATGTCTTCTCTTTGACCCAACACTTCATCGAGATCTACTCCCGAGAAAGAGTCTGAGGCCTTTTTGAGTGTTGGTTCAACAATTTCAGTTAATTCTTCGTCATCAAGTTCTTGTTGCTCAATCAATTCTTGCTGTCGGTCGTATGCATCCTCAACTTGAGTTTCTGCTTCAGCTAAGTTTTCATCCCAATCTGATTCAAGTTGGTCAGCATCAAAGCCAAATTCTTTCACGGCCTCGTCAAAGTCTTCGGTTCCTAGTACGACAACTTCCTCATCTTCCTCATCCTCTGATTCTTCAGGAAGNGCAACTGTTTCCTTTTCTCTCACAATCTTTTCTCTACGCTTGAAATATTTGCTGACATCTTGTTGTGCNCCACAATATGGACAATTTTCCAACAGATCTGGTACAAACTCACCACATTCCTCACAATCATGGAATTTTGAACGGGCCTTCTTCAAATTGAAATCACAGTGAGGGCATTTATCCTCGTCTCCTTCCAATTCTCCATCACAAGCCGGACAGTAATCAAAGATATCACGTTCTACTTCCTCACTTGATTCCCTTGTGAGAATGATTGCAGCGATGAGAACTCCCNCAAGAAGGAGAATGATTACAATGATGATCAAAACTGTTCCAAATGAATTATCATCTTGAGATTGAACAACATCGGTTAAATCCGCAGTTGTTGACCAACTTCTTGTGAAAACAGACGATGCAAGAGGGTCTTCGGGTACCAATTGTATCATCGTCGTTGGCGCATCCGCAGTAAATGTACAAACAAGTGTTACCTGATCTTGTCCATCCCCATCATCATCGCTAGCCGTTAGNGTAATAATTTCAAACACCTGAGCTCTNTTATTTGCACAGGTGTAATTTATCGAACCGGTGGCAAATGTGTTCAATTGGATAATCAGTTTGTACTGATCGCCCTCGGAGAGTGGCCCATTATATGTTTCTCCGTTAGCATCCTTGAGAGCAATAGATGATTCAACCCAAGTAAGGCGTAATGGTGCCTCGACTTCTACAGATCCTGTTGCTTTAGAGTTTGAAAAAATGGCATCATATGAGTCGGCTTCAGGAATCCAAGTAGCCTCAAAATTAGCTACGTGTTTACCTGGTTCTGTTCTCAAATCAATAGAAGGGCTCCATNAGATTTCACTCGCCGCAGAAAGATAAATCGTAGAGGANTCTTGATTGATTTCAACGTCCTGACTAGTCCACACGTACTTGATGANACCACTAACTCCAGTCTGACCTGTATTTCGAATAACAACATTCCAATCTACTAAATCTCCACTATTTACAATCGGTGACATCAGGATTGCACTTGGGTCTAAAACAACATCCGGAATTTCCAGAATCTCTATTGAGGTCGAAACTTTATCGTTAGTGGTATTTTCTTGAATATATGCATCTGTACCAAATGGATTGATGATGACCTCAGGGTCATGAACTCCTACAGGGAGATTAAAATCAGAAATCGCCACAGTATGTTCCCATGATTTGACAGCAGCAGAGATCTCTACTACAAATGGTGGAGAAGTAATCACTGCCCCTCCAGGAGTCNTGGTTGAAAGTTGGAGGGTGACGTTGTANTCTCCANCACCNTNTGCCATCCCNAGAAGACCNCTGTANACCCACGGACCNGTAAGGGACTCATTAACCGCAATTACAGACAAACCTCCTACATGGTAAAAGTCAACACGGGAATCAACAGTATACTGAATTTCGAAATCATTACTTTCATCTGATTCAACAATATCATCTTCTACATCAGCGGTGAATATAAGATTCCATTGCCCTGAAGAGGGTGCNAGGAAACTNCCTTGTACAACAACTGAATTTTGACTCGTTACTGGTGGAACTGGGACGAAAATACTTTGTTGATCGACAAGAAGACTGACCTGGCTTGACTCCGCATCAAATTCTCCACCGTTGGATATTGTTGCAGAGAAGTTTACTTGCTCTCCACTTTTTGCCCCATTTTGTGGTTCAAACGTGACCGATGTGACCTCCAAGTCAGGAAGAGATTGAACTGAAAATGATTGGGAAAAATCTGCAAGTAGACCATTTTCTAAACCAAACTCAACCCATATGGTTTTCTCTCCAGCCGTCAAGCCACTCCATGTAGTGTTCACTTCAACCAAACTATTAGCGGGAATCTCAATTACATTTTTGACCAAGCGAAAAGAGGGAGAAATCTGGTCCCGGTAAATCGCNTATTCAACTCTTTTTTCTTCGCCATTCGTATTCTGTAAGCCCAACTGAATGGTTATAGAACCTCCTTCAACTGGTTGTGAAGGAAGTATGTTCACCGAATTGGCTTCTATTCCATCAATATCTTCTGCAGAAACAGAAGGTGAAAAACAAAGCGAGGACAAGAAGATGACCAGAAGGAGGACNCACTTCTTACCTTGCATAAGTGTAAATGAAAGGTTATAGCACTTGAACCAATCGAAAAAAAGCGAGGCTTTAAGATAAAATCGGCCTATATTTNACTTTNCCAGATTGGTTTTCATGGGAGGTTTGAAGGCTTATCGCCTGTTAGTATTACCAATGAGGAGGTTCTTGTCCATCATCGTCCTTTCTCTCATGGTGATGAGTTCTATACCTCATGAAACACATCTAGAAGATGACAAGTCGGCTAAATTTGTTCAGAGCCCTCTCAGTTTTTCATTTACCAACGGCCCCTCTGCTGCAGAGCAGGTAAAAGGTGTCAAAACCTTAACTTTCAATGTGAACGGAGGGAATGATGAAAATATTTCCAGTATGGTTCTTGAAATTCAATTAAGTGATGGGAGTTGGAGTGAAGTAAGAAATCTGACTGAATCGCCATGGCTGGTATATTTTGATTCAACCCAATATGCAAATGAAAGTTACCAACTTCGTGTAAGAGGATGGGACCATAATGTGAGTGATCATACTGATTGGACAAATTCAAATCAGTTTTCCATCGTCAATCAAGAACCTGTCATTACCCAATTCACTCTTGAGGGAATCGATTACGGNGACGGGTCNACCTCATCTAATCGCGCTTGGCTATCAACATCCTTAGATGGTGATCTCAATTTTTCATGGTCAGCCCTCGATGACGACTTATCTCATGCGTCCCTTGGAAATACTCCTGGCTCAGGGAGTGTTNCAGATGANGGACCTGGTTCTCTCAATTATGGTTGGAGTTGGTCGCCTGGAGACATACAAGAGGGAACTTATAATCCAAGACTCACGGTTTATGATTACAGCGGGTTTCAGGTTTCAGATACTCTTTTTATCGGCATTGACCGAACGCCCCCGACGATGACCGCTCCTACCATTGGTAACGGAGAAAGTTGGCAAAACCAGAANGAGGTGACTATCTCGAATATCATGTCATCCGCAGAAGATGGTTTAGGAAGTGGNATTGNNTGNNNTAATGCTCAATCAAAGTGATACGTGGACATCAATCGATGATGAAAACTACATGCTAAACTTAAACGATGGAGAAANTATTCTTGGTTTCAAACCGATAGATAATGTTGGAAATCAAGGAGAAGAGATTCAAGTTGTNGTGAATGTTGACACTCTTAATCCTGAAGGTATCTCGTGGAGCGTCGATACACTCACAACGAGTAATGACGCACCGGTAAATGTGAGTTTCTCCGCTTTCGATGGAGGTTCAGGTATTGATGATCAAGAATGCCAGATTCAATACGGTTTTGACGCCAATGGTATTGGAGCAATACCGGATTTGGGAGGATGGCAAAATGCTCCAGAAAGTGGTCTTGACACAACTGCAGGGAGCAATAATTGGATCACAAAAAGTCGACAATACCTCATGTTACGTGCTGTTTTGGTAGACCAAGCCGGTAATGAATTTACAACCATCCCTGCAGCTTACCAAATTCTACCAGGTCTGGANCTTTCATGGAATATTACCTCAACCAATGTAGATCGCTTGGTTGTACGTCCTTCTTCCTCATCAGAGGACGTTGTAATTTCGAGTGAGATTATATCGAATGAAGTCTATGGAGGATCGGTCATGGTCCATCTCGAAGCAGCACCTGCAGATCGNAATTCGCAAGTAGAATGGACGAATATTGAAACCCGACTAATACCCGCTGGATCTTTTGCAAATCAAACACATGCATTGACGTGGAATTATAGCGTACCTGAAGCAGGCCAATGGGACCTTCGATTGGTCATTGACCCCACTAATTTAATCGATGAATTCGATGAAGGAAACAATGCTCATTACATGATGGTGACCGGNGCTTCTGTCAATAATCCTGGTACAGTCACTTCATTTGCTCCATCCATCTTTGGTATAATCGGATTAGGTTTAATCATTGCATGGATTCAAAGAAAAAAGTAACTACTCTTCTTCCCATGCTATAGCTTCATCATCTGAAAGCGTCATTACTTCTTCTACTTCTTTCTCATCTTCGGTATTCACTTGGGCTGCTTTCAATTTTCGAGATGCTGCAACACGATCTAAACCTGGCACCAATTCTGCAAACGAAACTTCGCCAGAAGGAATATTTTCTACTGTCTCAATCGCATCAAGGCTTCGCATTTCAATCCGTTGACGTTTTCTACCTTTCTCCAACATACTCAAAACGGTGCCGTGTTCAGAACCTGATGCAATCATTTCAACTGACTGACGAGCAAAAGCCAAACCTAGTTCATCACCTACAATTACAACTGTTGAATTGTAGATACTAATTTCACAACCAGTTAAAGATTCAATCATTCGCCTAATTCTTCCCTTAGAGCCGATGAGTCGTGACCTAACTCGTCTCAACTGATTTTGGCGCTTTCCTACAAAGGTTCTTAGGTCGACTATCTCAAAAAACCAATCATCTTGAAGAAGTTGCATTGCCTTTTCTGGTGACATGCCTCGTCCAATGGCCTTGATGACATCTGGTAATTTGAGTGCCTTAACCGGGTCAAACTCTCCTGTTTCAGGCCACTCAACAGAGATATCTCCCGAGTCCGAATCGATAACCAATCGTTTACAGCCGGCTTGTTGTTCTAATCGCTTGCGAGTCGCTCCTTTAGCACCAATCAAAACCGCAATTCTTTCTTTGGGAACCCTCGGGAGGTTTTGGCGCATAGGCAATCGTAAAGCCACCTCTTCTAAAATCCCACGATAAGAGAAANGGTGCCTATCGTTGTTCAACTAGGGAGAGGTCGGCTTCTAAAATATCATACATTGTATCCGCAATCTCCACATTTATCCCCATCTTCTGAGCCCATTTCGTTATTTGAGTTGCATCTCTGATCAAAAAATCTTGGCTCTTTGGATGATTTTGCAATACGCCTTGTCCAACATCAATAATAATCGGCTTTTCATCATGCCAAAGTATGTTGTATGGCGAGAGATCGCCATGAACCAAATCTGCTTTGTGCCAAGCAACAGCCATGAAATGAATGATGGCCTCATAAACGGATTGGGGTTGTGTAATTTGAGCATCTCTTAGCCGGGGAGAAGGAGCGTGTTCATCACCAATGTAATCCATCACTAGCACATTTTTTTGTACGGCTATGGGTGATGGTACTGATAAATTCCATTTATGTAATCGTAAAAGATTACGATACTCTTTTCTGACCCAGATNTCGACTAAATCCCTGTGCTTTCTTTTCAGCCCACCAAACCGTGGATCACCCTCTATGTATTGACTCAAGTTCTTGAAGACCGCATTTGATGTGTGAAATATTTTTACTGCAACTGGGCCGTTTATTGACTGTCCTCTGAATACGTGAGCTTCTTTNCCTCGAGCAATCGGNAAATCCAATGTATCAATGTGTCCTTTCGTCATCAGTTTGTAGATGCTCATAAGCGTAAGTTGATCAAACACTTGATCAAATACTCGGCGATCAACCCATTCGAATTTTCCTGTGCCCAAGACGCCCTGAAGTCGATATTCAATATCCTTGAACATGGATTTATATTTTTTATCTTTCATCCAAGAAAAGGTACCATGACCTTCTAAATCTCTGACGAACTCTTTCTTTTCTTTTTCGTGATAATCGCGGTCTTTGTTTCGACCGGCGGACATGCTTTCACCTGATTTTAATCGAAAAGATCATCAAAATCATCATCATCATTTTCTTCCGTTTCTGAAGGTTCATCATTCTCTGACTTTGAGGGTGTTTCGGGTTCAGTATCGGATTGTTTACTGGTGGGTTCTGCACTGAATAAGCCATCTTCATCATCAAAATCATCAGCCATAACATTCATGCCAAATATATCTACATCTGAAGGAAGCACGCCTTTTCTTGAAAGATAAATCGCTTGAGTTTTCGTGTAGCGATGCTTAACATCGGCCTTTGAATCTTGGAAATCCCATGGCCATACAATAATCAAATCGCCTTCACGAACCCATTGGCGCCGGCGCATTTTTCCAGGAATCCTAGCCATTCGGGTTTGTCCATCTGCACAAAGTACTGTTACACGCCTACCACCAAGGATATTTTCTGCAATAGCAAACATCTCGTTGACTTTTGTGTTAGGCATCTTTACCCTGATTTTTGTTTGTTCCGCTTCTCCTGAAGACATAAGGCGCGCTAATTCTTCTTCATCGACCTTCTCTTCACGTCTGCGTCCCATTGGCTTAGGCAAAACCTATCCCTACTTGAACAATAAGGGCTAAAATGTAGGGAATAAATCACAAGGAAAGATTCTCTACTGCATTGAAACACAATCTGATGAGGGCATCGCCACCAATCCCAAACAAAATCGTTCCAACCAAGCAACTCCAAATTACCAAGCGAAGGAATGGTGCTCGAGGCAGAGGTTTTTGCCTTTCCTTCTCTGGAATTTCAAAGAACATAACCACACCAATTCTAAGATAATAAAATAGTGAAATAGCACTGTTGATGAAGATAAGCAATGCAAACCACCAAATCCAATGTAGATCCATCAGACCAATGATTTCACCTTGGGCTACCGTAACTGAAAGATCTCCAATGGCCATTTTTACGATACCGGCTACGACAAGGAATTTCGATAAGAAACCTGCAAGAGGCGGTACACCGGCAAGAGATAGCATAAAAATGAACATGGCTGCTGCAAGTAATGGTTCTCTTTTCCCTAAACCTGCTAAGTTTGAAAGATGAGATGCACCGCCTTCCATTTCCAAGACAGCAAGCACAAAGAAAGCACCCATCTTGAATGCTACCAAAACTACGAGATGAAATAACACCGCACCAAGGATGGCCCCAGCAAGGTCAGATGGTGCGTTTACGTGGCCCCATTTCCAAGCACCTATGGCTGTAAGCGCAGCCAACATATATCCTGCATGAGCTACAGAGGAATATGCTAACATCCGTTTTGGATTATCGGTACCAAGTGCGGCAAGATTACCCCATGTCATGGTGATGGCTGACAAAACACCTAATGTTACAAGCCAAAGCGCACTTCCATCTGTGTTATCTGGTATAGCAATGACTACCAAGAGACGAATCAAGCCAAGCATCCCCATTGCTTTACTAGCGGTTGCTAAAATCGCAGAAACCGGACTTGATGCACCCGCATAGGCATCTGGAGCGGCAAAATGAAACGGTACGGCACTTACCTTGAAACCAAATCCAACTAGAATCATTCCCATACCGAGAATGGCAAGGGTTGAAGCACCATTATCCCAGGCAACTGTCAGTACATCAAATTGTAATGAACCCGCCCATAGATAAACTAAGGAAAGGCCATACAAACCAACTCCACTACAAACCGAACCAACAATGAAATATTTCACACCTGCTTCAGTACCTGCTTTAGTCTCCTTGTGAAAGGCGACCAATACGTAAATTGAAAGGCTGGCTAACTCCAATCCAATGAACAAAATAAACAGGTCTTGAGCTAGTGCCACTAAAGACATCCCTAACGCAGTTGTAAGTAATAAGATGTAGAAATCTACCTGCCTTCTATTGTTGTATAGTGTTTCAGAATCCGACCCTTTTCCAACTGGAAGCCGGTCCAAACTAGCAATTGATGCTGCTAAAATTGCACCAAAAAATAAAATTTCAAACAATCTACTAAATCCATCCACGAGTAGCAAATTAAGGCCACCCTTGCTCTTGAGAGCTACAACATCTGCATCCCCTGCTTGCGACAATAAAGAAAATACGAAGGCTACACCAAGGATTAGAGTCGCCAGTATCCCAGGAATTCTTGGATGAGAGGTCAAGGCAAATCTTTGACCACCCAGAAGCCACGGAATTCTGATTTGAGTTAATGGGATCCTAAACGTACCTTTACCTAAATTCGGTATCAAAATTAGTACAAGGATACCGCATAACAAGAGGAATTCTGGAACGAGTGCTGACAATGCGTCGGTGGTAAAAATATCAAATGTCTTCATCTAAACACCACCCCCATTTCTTGAAATAACCATCTCGAATATATTGACACTCCATGCATTCATCATATCGAGGGCGATAAACGGCATGACCCCAAATAATACAATCAATATAGCAAGTATGAACATCCCTATATTTTCATGAAGCGAGATATCTGGCGGTTTTTCCCCATTAAGGCTGGCTGGAGGCTGACCTTCATCACCACCCTCGAAAATTGTTCTTTGCATACTCCACAGATAATATGCTGCGGTGATTGCAAGAACAAATGCAGGGAGCAAAATCCACCAACCATAGGTTGGCCAATATGCAATCAAGACCATGATCTCCGCAACGAATCCTGCAAGCAGAGGTAGTCCTAAACTAGCCATCCAAGAAAACATCATGTAAACTGCCAGGAATGGGCTCCATTTCGCCATCCCACGCATTGAACCAATTTCCATTGAATGATAATGGTGCTTGAAAGCACCACATACTGCAAACAGCATTGGAGAGATGAGTCCATGTGCGAACATCATGAACAAGGCCGCAGCATATCCAATGGGTTGCATGCTTGCGATACCCAGAAGGATTACTCCCATGTGAGATACNGANGAATAGGCGACCATTCTCTTNAGATTTGTTTGACCCAAACACACGACTGCCCCCCAAACTAAGGATACAAGGCCGATNAACATCACAAGGTCCTGATAAAACAACAAAGCATCTGGGAACATGGCAACAGGTAATCTCATCATTCCATAAGCTCCCATTTTCAGCATAACTCCAGCAAGTAGCATCGAACCACCAGTGGGTGCTTGCACGTGAGCATCTGGAAGCCATGTGTGAAACGGAACTGCCGGTAACTTAACCAGGAAACCTAGCATAAGCATCAGGAATAGCGCCTTTTGCATGTCCATGCCCATCCATTCTTCTCCGCGAGCGTTCGCACTTCTTGCGCTCTCGAGCATCAAAGTCAAATCAAAGGTTCGGCCGGTTAAGTCACCATAACCCTCTCCAGAGCCTGCCGGTTGCAAAAAGTATAGCGTAATTAAACCAAGAAGCATAATGACGCTTGCGGTAAATGTGTAGATGAAGAACTTCTGTGCTGCATATCGACGTTCTTTACCTCCCCAATTGAGAATCAGGAAGAACATTGGAATGAGCGTCAATTCCCAAAATACGTAAAACATAAACAAATCCAAAGCAACGAACACCCCAATCAAAGCACCGCCCATGAGCAACAAGAGCGGGTGATAGGTTGCTCCAGATTTTTCATCCCAAGTCATCAAAATTGTTACCGGAATCAAGAATGTCGTCAACCAAACCATCGGGAATGATAACCCATCGAGGCCTACGTGCCATGAAACACCAATGCTGTTTATCCAAGTATATTGTTGACGTATCGCATAACTGTTGTACCCGATATTATTCCAATCAATAACCACGAGCCAATCAAAGAACAAGGCTGTTGCAACTGCGAATGGAATGAAAGAAAAAGCAAGTGTAGCCAATCGAACCGATGCGTTTAGTTTATGCATCCTGCTTGCTTTCTCTTGGCTTGCAAACGCCAAAAGGATGATTGAAGCCATGATTGGGAATCCTACAAGTGGAATGGAAATGTAATCAATTTCGCCACTTGCATTTGTTGTTGCAATGTTAGGGAAATACGCTGCAAGTATGGCAGTAAATATCAGAAAAACACCAACAAGAATGAATTCTTTTTCATTGATTCGTACGGCTGCCGTATCTGACATCAGATCACACCCCACAATAAGATGAATATGGAAATAGTTCCCAAAGCGGCCATCATGATGTAATCTCTTGCGGATCCTGTCGTGAGTGCACGTACTCTCTTGGAAGTAGCTTGAGAGGTCGTTTCAACTGTTTTTATGGCACCATCGATAACCTTCTTATCAAAAATAGCAGCGAAATTAGAGAGGCCGACAATTATTTTCAAGCAAAATGCATCGTACCACCGATCGAAATGTAGCCTTTGCTCTAAACTTCTTGCTAATCCACTGTTTGCGAATGCCTTGTTATCAAATCCAAATCTGGATTTTACCTTATCGCTCAAAGTTACAACCCATTGAATCCATGGCTTCGAACGTTGACCGTCATCCAATTGACCACCATAAAGCGCCATTGCAATCATTGGTCCAACAATCGATGAGAGAATGATGGTCACATATGTCAAACCGAAAAGGAATAAGTCATGGTTTGCAAAGATATGCCCTAACTCATACATGATTCCTTTTTCACCAAAGAAATTAGCAAAGTGGCCGCCAGTTGGATTGCCCAACCAGTCTGTCACATGGAGTCCTGCAAACACTAAACCTCCCAAGGTCATGAATGTCAGAATGACCAGTGGGATTGGAATCCAAGAAGTTTGCTCGTGAACTTTTGATGCGACCTCGGTCTTTGGTTTACCTGCAAAGGTCATAAACCACATACGAGACATGTAAAAGCCAGTCATCGCCGCGGTCAACAAAACCAAAATGGCTGGGATGAAGAAAATTGGTTCTTTCAGAGCAACTTTCCAAGCATTTGCAATAATCCCTTCTTTTGACCAAAATCCTCCAATGAGAGGTATACCAATAATTGAAGCACTACCGACGAGCATTGCAGTAGCCGTAATTGGCATACGACTCGCAAGTCCACCCATATTCTCCATGGATTGGGCATCAAACTCATCGTCATGATGTTCGTCGTCCTCATCATGATGCCCATCATCGCCATTGTGGTCATGGTGATGTACTTCATGATGGGCATGATGCATTTCATGTATGACAGAACCNCTGGCCATAAAGAGCATCCCTTTTGCCATGGCGTGATTAAACAAATGGAATAAAGCCGCTCCAAATGCTACCTTAGCCAGGGTATCATAACCATTGTTGACAAGCCAAAGAGCAGCCCCCAAACCGGTAAAGATGTAAGCCAATTGACTCATTGTCGAATAAGCAAGTACTTTCTTCAAATCATTCTGTACAAAGGCGATCAAAGCAGCCATACAAGCCGTAATTCCACCGATTATGGCAATAATTATTGCAAGGGTTGCCATTGAACCAACCTCTGTAGCCGCAAAGAACGGGAACATTCTAGCGACAAGATATAATCCNGCATTGACCATGGTCGCAGCGTGAATAAGTGCAGACACTGGGGTCGGACCTTCCATCGCATCNGGTAGCCAAACGTGCAGAGGGAATTGGGCAGATTTTCCAACCGCTCCAATAAACATCATTCCACAGGCTAACTGGAGCGTTCCAGAATCAACGGCTCTGATTGCATCCGCATCAAACACAACTGCAAAGTCCAAACTTCCAAACAAATCCCAAAGCATGACAAGTCCGATGACTAGGAATACATCACCAACACGTGTTGTCAAAAATGCTTTTTTCGCTGCATAAGCTGCGCTTTCTCTCTCATAGTAGAAACCGATTAAAAGATAGGANCAGAGACCCATTAATTCCCAGAAGATAAACAACCAGAGAAAGGAATCAGCAAGAACCATCCCAAGCATACCTGCACAAAATAGAACAAATTCAGCATAGAATCGATGGTTGCGATTATCATTTACCGNGTCTGTGTTCATGTANCCAATGCTAAATATGTTGATAAGAAAGCAAAGGAAACTTGCAACAAACAAGAGCATTACCGTAATGTGATCGATGTATATACCGACTCCAAACACTTTTGTTTCCATGACTGAAGTCTGACCATCCCACCATGCACTGGTTGCCCAGGTAAACACGCTCGCTGCACCGACATGATTCAAGTGTTCAATGATCACCCAAATCGAAAGTAGAAGACTTGCAAACATAACCACAAGAGCGATGATGCCTCCTTCCTTTGCCCCATTTTTCCACTGAGGTAATCCGTTGAGCATGTGCCCCAAAAACAGTATTACTGGAAATGCCAAAATCGGCATAAGAGGGATCCAGATTGCGCTTTCAATAATTCCTGTCGCCATCATTTACACCTCAGTGTTTGAGTAAATTTACCTCATCGAGTGAAATTGTCTCATGTTTACCGTACATAGAAAGAAAAATTGCTAATCCAATGGCAACTTCAGCAGCNGCAATTGCAATAGCAAATACAGCATAAACCCACCCTGAAGCATCACCATGATGAACTGCCGCTGCAACAAATTGCAGATTTACGGCATTGAGTATCAACTCCAGGCACATCAAAACGACAATGGCGTTTTTTCTTGTAAATGCCCCCCACAAACCGAGGATAAAGAGAATGACTGAAAGGCCGGAAATCCATGCGGGATCAATCATTATCTCGACCTCCTTTTGTTTCCCATTCAAGATTTTCAATGCGTTCATCTCTCACGAGATATGCGGCCCCAATCATTGCCATAGCCATTAGCATGCCTACAAAAAGAAGAGGCATGCCCCAGTTTCCAAGAATATCCACNGCAAGGTGGTTTGTGTTGAGAGTTTCCGATGAAGGGTTATCCCACACTTCGTCTGCAGACACTACTGAAAGTAAGACAAAACCAAGAAAGAGTAAGCCAAAGCGAGAAAGGGCTGACATCATCCTCATTCAAAATCCTCCTCAAGTATTTGTCTTCGTGTTAGCATAATACCGAAAAGGACTACGAGCATTACACTTGCGAGATAAACTAAAATTTGAATTACGGCAATAAATTCTGCACTCATGAGGATAAAAATCCCTGCCACTCCCATGAAGCAAAAAATCAGTGACATCATGGAATGAGCCACTCTTTGAGCNTAAATGAGGCCCANGGCTCCTCCNATTACNATCGATGCAAGGATGAAAAAGAAGATGCTTTCTGTNATTGAAGCTANATCCAAAGTGGAAAGATCNATCCCCAAAATCGCCATTTCAAGCCTCTCCTGCTGCGGCTTTCTTAGCGGCTTTCTTCGCTCTCTTGTCCCTTTCTTTACTCGCACGTTTTGCAAGTTCAGCATCCACAGCCTCTTGGTGTACGCCNGGTAAAACTCTGGTTCTTGAAGCATCAAACCACAAGTCTTCTCTGGTGAATCCNGACATACCATCGTATTCATTGGTCATGAAAAANGAAGTGAAACTGCATGCTTCCATACAAAGACCGCAAAACATACATCGTCCTATATCGATTCTCCCACTCACAATCTGATCATCTGCAGGATACAAATCCTCGAGAGGAACCATACTTTCATCGCCTGAATCATTCCATCGAATGCGTGCTGAATCTCCTCCAAGGTCAAGGATTTCTCCATATCTCCAAGTTTCTGGAGGTGCTTCATGAGCGGTCACNAGTTCAAAATCTTCAGAAGCCTGAGCAATATCTCCAATTGATACNGCCGCNGGCCGTCCAACNTCTAATTCNGCTCCATATCCNTCCCAATCNCCCTCAGCAGAATCCAAAACGTCCACTCGCAATTCTGTCGTCATGTGCAAACAGTCGTTAGGACATACATTTACGCACATCTTACATGCCGTACAAGTTTCCCAAATTATGCCAATTCTGCCATTATACTGNCCNGGAACGAATAACCAAGGCTCCATATCTTCTAAGCGCTCATAGGGATATAAAATCGTCTGAGGTTTCCAAATTGTAGGCGTTAAGTCCGAGCCTTCTCTATCAGCAGTGTACTCATGTTTACTCGGCGTATTCCACTTAGAATTAGATGACCTAACACTTGAAGGCTCATCCATCACTTCTGGGTGGAGTTTGTTGTGATACCCCCAACTGAATCGCTTCCCGATGAATGGAAAGGTCCTCAATGCAGTGACCATAGTCATCTTAAATGGGTACCAAAATAGGTTTCGAAAATTGGGTTTTGCTTTAGGATGTGCTGGCATTGTGTTCACCTCAATCTGTACCCGCTACATGCTTTCCAGCGGGCTCAAGTGTTCTTACATGGAATATGCGTTCTGTATTTGTGCTCTTATCCTCATCATTTAGATAGATGAAGAAGATGATAAGAGAAACCAGAGTTGTAGCCAGAGGTACGCCGAATGGAATGCCATACATGTTCCACGCCCACCCACCTTCAATGGAGTCAGAAACCGCTGAGACATCAAATAGATACAGACGGTAAATCATAGCCAAGGCAAGTTGCAAAACCGAGAGCGGAAGCAACATCCTCCATCCAAATTCTAAGATTTGATCGGTTCTGATTCTCGGTAAAGCTGCTCTTGCCCAGACGAAAACAACTACAAAGATGAACCAAGCCTTCAACAAAGTCCAAACAATTCCTGGAATCAAGAGATATGCAGCGCCAAGGTAAGGAATGCCTCCAATTAGACCTGCAAATGGAGCATGCCATCCGCCCATGAAGAACAGTGCAAAGAGTATGCAAGCAGCGTAAGTTCTCATGTATTCNGCCGCGAAGAGAAGCCCCCAGCGCATACCTCCATACTCTGTCCACCAACCTTCAACCAATTCAGCCTCAGCTTCGGGCATATCGAATGGTATCCTCTCAACTTCAGCGATCATAGAAATGAGGAACAAAACGCCTCCAAGAGGCATCAAAAACAAGAACCAGGAGCCTGATGAATGTTGAAAGTGGACAATCTCGACAAAGTTGAATGAGCCTGCCATTACGCACACTGCTAAGATAGTCATAAGCATCGGAATTTCATAAGCAGTTAATTGAGCGGCGGAGCGGATGCCTCCAATCAAAGTATATTTGTTATTACTTGCCCATCCTGCGAAGAATACTCCCAGGGGAGCAATGCCAAAAATTGCAAATGCGAAAAGAACCGATAGTTCTGGGTTTGCTCCGTATATGCCGCTCGAAAGCGGAATCATACCNAGAATAAGTANTGTGGAAGATATNACAAGGAANGGCGCAAGTTCAAAGATCAATTTGTCCGCTCTAGTTGGGACCATGTGTTCTTTAATCAGGAATTTCAATCCATCTGCAATATTTTGNACAAAACCNGGTAAAATCGCATATCCATACCAAGACCTGTTGTTGACTCNGTCTACGGTTGGATTTTTNNGNTCTCTATTTCCNGCNGNCTTATTNAACCAACCAACCAGAGCGCCTACNGGNCTNCCTAGGCCNAATGGTAATTTATGCCACCATTCTCCTGCNGTTACGCCATTTTCACCAACCCAAAGCGAGCGCAGTGAAGTCATTGCACCACGGCGGTCCATTAATCGGCCCAATACTTTCCTTTCAAGCCACAAAATCATGAACATTGAAAGCATAATGGTTGCAAAACCAGTTAGCGAAGTGATCAAGGTTGCGATGAAGAATGCAATGTTTACTGCGCTTGATTCGAGCGCAGTTCCTTCAAGTAAACTCTTCATGATCGCTTCAAGGCCATCGAAAACCCATGTTCGTAATTGCAAAAAATCGTCCATGGAATCACCGGTCCGTTTCACCTATACACGGGTCAAAACTTCCCATAATTGCAGGTATATCTGCAACTTTGTAGCCAATCATTGTTTTTGCAACGTATGGGATCGTGATAAACATAGGTGAGCGGATTGACAGCCGGTATGGCATCTTTCCTCTCCCCTCGCCTCCACCTTGAATGTAAAACTGAGATGAGCCACGTGTGCATTCATAATTACTGAATCCCGTGGCTCCTTCTGGTGCACGAGTTGGTGCTTTTGCCAATATCATTTCATCATCATTTGCATAATGAGTATTTGCGCCCCCAGGTATTTTGTCGATAGCATCGAGGATCATGCGGCAGCATTGCCGCATCTCAAACATCCTTGCGCGATAGCGATCATAGCAATCTGCACCTTTTACAGAAGTTGGTTTCTCCACCGCTGGCTCCCAGTCTACCTCGTCATAAACCGAATAGGGGTGAGCCCATCTAACATCGTAATTTACTCCTGCAGCGCGAATATTTGGACCTGTCACTCCGCAATCGATCATGTCTTCGGCTGTGGCATAACCCACTCCTTGTAATCTTACCAAGAAAATGGTTGACTCATCGAGAAGCATCTCGTACTCATCGATTCGCTTCTCAAACATTTGGACTTTGGCTTTGAGGCGATCGGCAAAGCCAACTGGAATATCTCTCTTAACGCCGCCAATTCGTGGATAATTGTAGTGCATTCTTGAGCCTCCTAATTCCTGGAGTAGGTCCAAAAACATCTCTCGCTCACGGAGAGCCCAGGTCATTATGGTCAAGTTACCTACGTCAGGCCCATATGCTCCAAGCCACATGAGATGGCTTGCTATTCTTTGGCATTCTGCCGAAATCAAACGAATATATTCTGCTCTCTCTGGTACTTCAACCTCAAGCAAATCTTCTGCAGCATAAATGTAAGAATTTGACCAAGTCATGGCGCTGACATAACATAGACGGTCGCAATAAGGCGTGATTTGAAGAAATTCTCTCGATTCACAGATTTTCTCAACACCTCGATGAATATATCCCAATTCAGCCTTGGCATCAACCACTGTTTCTCCATCGACCTTTACACGAAGTGTCCACAGTCCGTGCGTCATAGGATGCTGCGGGCCCATCGTAATCCACATTTGTGCCATAACATCACCTATTTTACTCGGCCCTCATCTGCCGGTTTTCTCAAAAACCCTTGAGGATCGTCATACATTTCATTGAAATCATGATATCTGATTTTATGCTGCTTTTGTAATGGGTGAAAGTCAGGAGGGGAATCGTGGGGATTCAGGACGCGGAACATGTTTTCGTGCCCAGAAAACTGGATTCCTACCAAGTCCCAAGTCTCTTTCTCATTCCAATCAGCACCTACCCAAACGCTTTGAACACTTGGGACGGATGGTTTTTCGCCCTGGGGTAATGAGATAATTACTTCATATTCGGAAGGAATTTCTGCTAAACTCAGGGATTCTGGATGATGCTTTGTGCAACTATTTGGGCGCACATTCTTGATTGGCAAGGACATGAGGTGGGCCACAACTTCCCACCCTCGTTCTGGACTTCCATCGGGAAAATGAGTCCCTGTAATCATCGAACAGTAATTCACTTTTTGATCGAATTTCAGCCATTTTGCGAGTGCTACCCAATGCTGCGGGGGAGCGTGTACTCGGATGAATGCGTAACCTTTTCTCCCTTTGTTACCTATTACTCCATCTGCATGGAGGACGGTTTCAGCAGTGATTCCAGTTCCCGAAAAGCGTTCATTCACTGCTTTTGAGCGAAGTTCTGCAGCGTCTACGCTCTGCTCCACGGAGATTTTCATACCCATTTACTCATCTCCCACAATGATTGGCTTATCTTGCTCTCTCTCAGCTGAAGTGACGCCACCGATTCTGATGATTTTCTCACGTAGTTTTCCAAAACCATCAATCAATGCTTCCGGACGAGGTGGACATCCCGGGATATATACGTCGACTGGTATTACAGTGTCTACACCTTCAAGGATATTGTATGATTGGAAATATGGGCCTCCTGAAATTGCACATTCGCCCATAGCAATACAGTATTTAGGTTCAGGCATTTGTTCCCAAAGTCGAACGATTGGGTCTGCGAATTTCTTCGAAATAGGGCCATTTACGAGCAAAACATCTGATTGCCTGGGCGAAGATCTGAAGATTACGCCGAATCTTTCAGCATCGAATCGAGGTATTGCTGAAGCCGCCATTTCGATTGCGCAGCATTTTATTCCTAAATGTAAAGTGAAAAGTGATTTTCGTCCTGTCCAATTGAAAAAACGGCCTGCAAGGACACTCAAAAATTGTTTGATCTTTGTTGCTTTAAGTGCTTCATCGGTTACATTTCCAACCATTTCTACAAGCGAACGGCTGTTAAATGATGTATAATTTTGTCCTTCGTCCACCTACTCACCTCAGATATAAATTCGGCCCCTCTTTCGGAAAACGTGCCATACGCCAGCCGTCATGATGAAGAAAAATGCAGTCAATACCAAAAGTGCTGCTTTGGCATCTTCTGTAGTCACATAAGTCTGAGTTGAACTTGCATCACTCACAACCATGCCTGCAAGGGCCATGAACATAAATGCGACATCAAAAACCAAGAAGATAATCGCATACCAATAGTACTGGAAATGAAATTGAATCATTGCGTCGCCGATTGGTTCTGAACCACATTCATAGGTTGATAACCTGCGGGGATACAAACTGTGATCTGTTTCATATCCTTCTAATAACCAAGATTTAGTAATGTGGCTTTGAGATCTATCTGTTCTTGGCCTGAGGAACCAAGATGTGACAAAGGCGCCGAGAGGTACAGCGATTCCGATCAGTGTCAAGAGAGCAACAGCAAGGTATGCTCCAGTTACTGAATCTGCACCGGCTATGACAACCACCTGTGAGCGTATCGACGCCTAAATCATTCCACCCATCAACCGTCCATAAGGGTTGTTCAAATCCCCAGCCATTTCATTGGCTCAATGTGTTGAAAATAATCAATTATTTCCTTCTCATGAATAGATACAGCAATCCCAAAAACACAAGGCCGCCAATCCCAGCGAGAGTTTGTGTATTCACCATGCTTGAAAGTAAACTTTCTTCGATTACCCCGCTCACTTCAAACTCGATATTTTGACGCCCAATTAAGCCGGTGTCGACTGGTTCGGCAGAGACAGTAAACAAGAAAGTGTCAGAAACAACAGCATCCACAGGCGAACGCGCTTTGATGGTAAGATTGAGCGAGGTGCCTCTTTCTATGGTACAAATCAATTCGGAGTTATTTGTCTCACAATCGCTGATCCCATTTGGTGAAATTCCTACTGTCCATCCACGTAAACCCTCGCTGGTAAAAATGCGGACATCTGAATCGGTATTTCCACTATTCGTGAGCATCAAATTAAAAGAATGGCTACTCCTCAATTTGTTTAGTATAATCTCTTGCGACAAAGTATCTTCAGTTGATAATTCAATCAAATGTATGGTTTGCACACTCAAACTTATCTGCAATCTTGCATCTCTATTTGAGGCATTCTTAGTCACAATACCATAAATCTCAAGCAAACCTCCATCGCCATTTTCAGCGGCTTCTGAAACAGTAAGGACGAGTTCAAATTTTAGCTGTAAGGATCTAGCCTCATAGTTATCTGAAATGAAATCCAATTCAATCATGAGTTCCTGTGCTTTATTCTTTGTAGATTTAGTATGTGGAGCGCCTTCTGGAGTTTGCTCAAAATCACCACTGCTAAAATTCCAAATTCCCCAGCCAATTGGTACATTGATCTCACCATCGAAGAGGGCGCCTTGATAGTACATCTGCCTTGTTGCGATACCTTCTAAGCCGTTGATTTCGAATACCATGTCAGTTTCTGTATCACCAATGTTTTCGACCCACACTACGTAAGTTTGTGTCTCTCCAGGAGGGAGTTGAGCCAGCCCAGACACCCCATCAGAGCCACCATCTTCGAGTCTTACATCAACAGCAAGCATCTTGTTTTCCATGGTTGCTGTAATGTCAAATTCCTCAACATCGCAATTCTCTGTTGTGCATGGATCGTTGTAATTTCTCACCCGAACAGTAAGCACATCGGATTGTTGCCTTTCCGCATTCTCATCGATAACAACAACCAAATTCACTGTTACTGGCTGTTCTGAAGGAGGAATGCTAATTCGATAAGGTGATGTTAGAGTTTGGCCATTGTATTGGAAATATGACTCCCATGGATTTGCTACTTGAGTATGTGCGATGACACTGAATTGGAATAAATCTTCTTTGTTACCTGTATTTGTGACTTCAATTGGGAACACCACTTCAGTACCTGGCCGTCCTTCTTGTTCAGATAGTTTCACATCAGCAGTCATTCCATACGTAGCGACAACAGAGATCTCCAAATCTTCAGTTGCGTAAACCTCACCGCCATTTTGTGATAGCATGGAGATGGTGATGACAACTACATCTGTAGCAAGGGCATTATCGGGTAAAGATACGGTCAAGTCTGCCGTTCCTTCTTTACTACCGGAGAATCGAGATGATGTGCTAATGGTCGAGTCGCTAAGTGTAGCAGACCAACCAACGGGCGGGGATGATGTGGTCAATCTGAACACGTCGGGTCCATTTCCGTTATTTACTACTGTCACTTGAACTTCAACTGATTCGCCGGGCTGAACCGGAGGAGGAGCTCTTGTTGACAATGACATTGTCCCTCCATAAGACTGGCCAACTGTCAGCGTGATTTCTGAATCACATTTGGGAGAGGAACCATCTTTTCCTCTTACTGTAATGGTAGTTTCAGAATTTGCCTCGACTGAATCGTCTGGCGTGAGTTCAATAGTGAAAGATATCGTATCGTCGGAGGTATCATAGGGGATTTGGCCACTACTTGGCCCATCAACTGAAGCCCACTCTTGGGCATTGACTCCTTGGAAATCAACACTGATCGACCATGGTTCGTTTCCAAGATTCTCAAATGTTACGACCGTAGTCACTGTTTCATCGGGATTAGCGAATAAACTTGTTTTTGATAAACTGGATTCGCACTCGTGAATTGGCGGAACTTCGAGAGAAAATGAATCAGAATCGGACACATTTTCATCTTCACCAGGTGTGACGCCTCCTTGGACCGTTGCAGTGGCTTCCCAGCAGTACCTATCGGCTTCCTGTCCTTCGGGAATGTCAAGTGTAAATGTGATGGTTTCGGTATCATTGGCCCCTAAAGAAACAGAGGAAGGGTCAACATCAACATCATCGAAGTCGACGGTTGAAGAACAACCGCTCTCATCAGATTCATCGACTTCAATCGAGATTGTTGACTCGGATTGGCCCGTATTTTCTACAACTGCCGTCCACGTCATTTGTTCTTCAGTTCCGTCCCATGTTTGTTCTACGGGGGTATCCATGGTGATATCAACGCCGAAAACCGTACTTCCTGAGCCATCTCCAGCCGTAGTTGTAGCGGTGGCTTCAGCCGTTCCTGGCGGAGGAGGTGATGATTGTTCATTGCCCGTGGCAGTGACGAGAGTATCGCATGACCCCTCTGCATTTTGTGCAAGTGTTACAGTAAGTGTGCTCTCTTCGTAACTTCCTCCCTCAATCTGACCACTGATTTGACCAATGTTTGAGGAATATCCTGTACAATCCTGATCGTTTGTAGCTGATAGAGAAACTGTAGCGGCTTCCGACCCATCGTTATACACTCTCACAGTGTATTCCGCAGATTCTCCCGGGTTGGCTTCTTGAGACGAGGGGATGAGTTGTACCCTTAGAGAAGCATCTGCCGATACAAAATCAGAAGAGTATGGAATGACGCTGAAAATGATTATTGCAACCAATATTCCTGCCGTCCCAAAAGCAGGCGGCTGCGCGCCATCTTTAGCCAGCATAACAAGGCGTGGCATTCGCTACACAAAAGGATGACCGTTTAAAGTGCTAAAATTATCACTTCAGGGGTTCTTTAAATCTTGATGTATTGTATGTTGAGAATGCATTTGCTGGTGGTTTTGTTGGTACATATTTGACTGGTGAGGACCTACGTTAGAAAATGATGAATCCTGAGCTGAATGATTGTGGGAATTATTCTTATTCGACTTAACTTGGAGGATTATCAACGAAGTCAAAACAATCATGATCAGTGCAAATATTGAGATTCCAATCAATGAGTTACCATCCCCATTAGATGAAATGCCATCAGTGTTGAGATTATTCGTTGTAACTGAAAATTCATGCTCAAAATTCGATACTTCTTGTCCTGAACTTAGCCAGATTTTTACGATGCCTGAACTTTCTTCCAAGGGTTTGATCTGAATTTCTTCTATGTGGCTTTCACCAGGTTGAATGTCTAAAACTCCATCTCCGGCAAATGTGAGAGACCATCCCTCTGGAGGCATTGCTCGGATTTGATGAGAAAGTGCAACGGAACCAATATTGGTGATTTCGACATCAACAGTTTTCAACTTGTTTATCTCAAAGGTTTGGTCAGGAATGTTCCAACTGATAGCACGTATCGCCTCAACAAGCAAGGAATGTGATGAGGTTACAACGTCTGTACCATCGATCAATCGAAGGGAAAATTCGGGTTCAGAATTCGCTAAAACACCCTCCTCAATCAAAATTCTACAAACCAATATTTCTTCTTGATTTTTCCCGATTGAGGGAAGGTCTGAGCAAGTACCTATGATTCCATCTGAAGAAGCGATACTTGCAATCGGGTGCCACAGTGTCGTAGCATCATTGGATACAACCCAGGAAAAATTCATGATTTTATTCGGGGGATGGACACCAGGACCCATAACATCGGTCCATTTTTCTCCCTCTATTTCCAATCGCGCGAAAGATATTGTTCCATCTGATGTTTGAAGAACATTCGCTGATTTATTCCAACGATGAGAAAAAGAGCCATCGCTCAAAATGAATTCGAGTTCCCCTGACGTTGCTGTATCTGTGATTTGAAAGATCAATTGGAATTCATTATTTCCACTCCAAGGCAGGGAAAAGGGTGAGACTGAAGTGGTAACCTCCCATCCGAGAGGAGTGATAATCTGGGGGCTTAAGTTGAGGTCGATATTACCCGTATTTTCCACCAAAAAGTTCAATGAAAGAACCGAATCTTTCGATAAATCCCCGTAATTTGTGCTCGAAATTATATCGATTCGAGGAACTTCCTCTACCTTCATTGAAATTGGAATTTCAATTTCTTCAGCATCTTCTGACTGCGTAACAATTGTAAGTAAAAATGTCAGTTCAGTTCCACCAACTAACGTTACTTGGGGAGGAATTACAGTGATGTTTATTGGTATTTTTTCTCCTTTTGCCATCATTCCAGTAGAGGCGGAATTCGCACCTCCTTGTGACGATAAATCATCAAAACCAACCATCCAGCCCAAAGCGGGTGTCAAAAACAGATCATAGCCCGCTTGGCCATTAGCAGCGTTGTGAAATAAGAAATTCACAGACGTAGGCTCAAATGGACTTACAGGGAACCAATCATAATATGTTTCCAAATCCGGGTTAGTCAGAAGTGGAACAACGAATTCCAATGAAAAGGGATAGTCGATATTGTTATCCAAATCTTGACCAAGTAATTGAATAATGTAGGTTCCAGGATCGGGACTTTTAGGGTGAACGAGAGTAACTGACAGAGGTACTGTTGCTGAACCATTCAACTCATATATCGTTCGATCGATTCCGATAAACCAATCCATGACCAAATTATCTTCATTACGAATGACGCCTAACTCGTCAAGCGTACCGTTTGTAGGAATTAATGCAGTATTTGTTAATGTAATATTCCATGAAGTTACCGTTTCATCAGAATCTCTTAACGTAATCGAGGGAACCAGAGATTCTATTTTAATCCCCGGAGTCGTGACATTAATCAAGGTGTTGAAACGATTGTTCGATTCAGATATCTCCTCTATCAAATTATCTGGATCGACTACAAAAGAAACAGGTATACTCCCATCTGTAAGTGGAGTCCAGTCCCATTCTAGTACTTTCGAAGCCCCAGGGTTTAGATCCACTGATTGACTTGAAACCTCGCTGCCTTCAACCTCAAAGCTGATCGCAACATTTTGGGCTTCAACATTCCCAAAATTTTGCACAGTTGTCTGAATGCTTATCGTATCACCTAGTTGAGGGATATCAACATTAATGGTATAATCTTCCAAAACAACAGGGTCTGGTCTCAAATCATTAACTCCCATTCCCGAAACAGCAAGGGCGTATGGTTGAGCATACGAACCTCCATGACCGCCATCTTTGACACGAATGGTCCAAATTCCGCTTTCAGCATTATCGATTAACACGACCTCTAAATTGTTTACTGCATCATAATCGCCACCCTGGATTGAGCGACCTTGTGAAAAGTAGTTTCCTTTGTATAATGTTCCATCCGGTTTTTCAACCTCTAAATTTAGGTTATTTACCAATTGATTTGTGGAAAATCGTGAACCTCTTTCATCCGACCAAGCAAGTACTGCTTTCAGAGGTTGGCCTGAATCGGTCACATTGAATGTGTAACTTTTCAGATGACCAGTGTGCGACATAATCGAGCGATCATCAACCCAGATTCCTCTTCCATTTCCAGGAGCGAGGGATTCTTTGAGGTCTACTCTGCCCCAGCCTTCATTATTATTCGGAATATCTCTAGTACCAACATCTCTTGCTCCCAAAACAAGCAATGCCTTGACCAAAGATCCTTGAGGAGCGGGCCGTTCTGCAATTTCAAGAATATATTCCCTGATCAAGGCAGCCGCACCAGCCGCATTTGGGGTGGCCATGGACGTACCTGAATACTCCACATAGTACGTATCCTCCCATGTCCCAACCACATCGTTCGCTTCTTGAGCTTTGCATGAACGGACGTAAGCACCGGGAGCAACGATGTCGGGTTTAATCCGTTGATCATCGGTTGGGCCTCTGCTTGAACTATCCCATATGAGATTTGGTGCAGAACCCCCTCGGTTGAGGTGACTGCCCACAGTGATGGCATTTTTGGCTGTTCCAGGAGAGTTAACTGTTCCTGAACCAGAACCATCATTTCCTGATGCGAATAAAATGCTTAGCCCCTCTACATTATTGTAAAATCGATCGTAATAATTCGCCCTATCATCTACATCTTCTGATTCAGAGGTGTATTTCCCTTGGTCTGAATCCTGAGATGATCCCCATGAATTTGTATGAATTCTTGCACCTTTTCCATAAGCATCATTGAACAAATAATTCAGTGATGGTGAAACAAAATTTCCAGTATTATCATTCTCCATCGCTTGGAAATATAATTCTGAGGCTGGGGCGACTCCTGCATATGGGCCTCTGGTTCCGTCTCCCAAAACCGTACAAGCTACGTGTGTGCCATGACCAGACCATGTATCCGCAGTTGAACCATCACCAATGACATCTTTTGATTCAATTATTCTTGTTCCAAAATCGCCATGATCTTCATCCAACCCTGAGTCCGCTACAGCAACAATTTGCCCAGACCCATCCAAATCCGTCGTAAAATGCGAGCGAACGCTGTAAGAGCCTGTGATTGCCATATGACTTCTTGCATAATTATTGTCAATCGTAAACATTGGTTCTGCTCGAACCCATGAAACGCTGGGCTCCAACGCAATTTCGAATACCGATTGCGAATGAACAACACCTGAAATGCGTCCAGTATCGATGATATTGATCTCTTTTAGAAACTGTTTTGAGACATGGGAAAGGGACTGTTGTAATACATGGCCTTCACTGTCGACTAAGCCAACTCCGGAATGAAGTTCATCTCCTCTCCATGATTCTAATCTAATTTTTTCTGGAGATTCAAACCACAAATATTCATCGACCATCATCGCAACCGGAACCGGCAACATCGCTTCAATTCCAGCTTCTTCAGAACCCTGTTCAAGAGAATGTTTTGTGCCTTGAACCAATAGGCCTGATGGAGAGATGAAGGCTCTGACTTCAAGTCCATGTATTTGTTCAAGAGATGAACGTACATCTTGAATTCGAAGTGAATTATCAACTAAAAACATGGCTAAGTCTGGACGAGGGATTAATCCTTCATCGGGAATATCCTGCTTCAGCAATAGACCTGCTGCGTCATAGACGCCTATTCTTGAATTTGCAAGTAAAGGTCTATTCTCGTTTTCGAATGCGTCATCTAAAACCCCAAAAAGTTCATGCATCACGGCATTCTTTAATTCAATTTTTTCAACCAAAGTGACATGGCTTTCTTCATCACTAACACTCCAATCAGAGGAATTAGAAAGAAGCGGGAGCATCAACATCAATGTGGAAATGAATAGGGCCTTGTAAAGCGTCTGATTTTTCACAACTTCACCTCGAATCAAGAAGAATCTCTAAACGATTCATAGGCCCATTCGCCAATCTCATGACTCCAACTTCGAGAATGTTGAACTCCCGAATAATCTACCCAATCCAAATCAATTCGAATGGAATTTTCGTCCCAAATAGAATAACCAAGCATAACAAGTTCTAGATCATCTCCAGAAACACTCGTATGTGCAGGGATAGCGTCAATGTTCACTACAATCGACTTGAGTATGTCGCTTTCATTATCCAAAAACTGCAACGATAATTCAACGTTTGTAATCGAACGACTGCCCTCATTGTGAACCTCTACAAGCATTACATGCCCGGAACGCTGTAAATAGATGGTCTCAACGGTCACAGAATCTCGAGGTATAACCCAATTCCATGTTGCGAAAATACCTCCAATAAACAATATCACTAACAGTCCAGATAATGCAATTCTCCAAGGGTGAACGCTTTCAGTGAAATCCTGGAATCTATCTCCATATTCTTTTACAGTTTGCGAGACCTCTTCTTGAAGTGTTTCATCAGATATCATGACATCACCGTCGCTAAGAGTGTCGCAATCGCAGAAGATACGGGCTCTCCGGCCATGATATGAGTTGTTTTCACCGTCCCGCCAGTTAAACTACCAATAAGAGATAAATCCGTCACGACGCCATTTACTCCCATACTTGAAGATGTGGGGATAATTCCAGTAAATTGAGCATCCATCAAAACTCCTCGGCCTTCAATTCCAACCCCAGCAAACTCAACATCCACATCAGCGGTGGCCACAATTCTACCAGAGGTGATGTCATCAAGAATCACGACAGGTACGCCCAAAACAGTGGGCATGTGAATGGTTACACCCTTCAGGTTTTCACCAATCATTTCTGCAGATTTCATATTTACTCCAGGAACAGCAGGAGCGTTGGTTCGTTTGATGTAAATTCGCTCTACGCCCTTTCCAGATGCAGAAATAGTGGCCCCCCAATCATCAGTGGTGTCCAAAAGGAATCTATCTGGAAGGTTTTCAGCAATCATCAAATTATCTCCTTGTACGTTTTGCGATTTACCTTTGCTCTCTAGGAACAAATCCATACGATCGCTGTTGGAGGAGTAATCAAGAGTAAACATGCCTTGGAAACTAGTGATTTCATTAATGTTGAATTCAGTTGAAGGTTCTGCTGCTAGATGCATTTCAGAGGGTAGATCTCTCATGAATACTGTGGAAGGCCACCATCGGTCTTCGACATATCGTAATTGTTGCAAGAATAAAGAGTCGATAGAATTAGATGATAATCTGTATTCAATTGGTACAAAAAGGTCAACGATGAGGACGTCTCCAATCGATGATGAAATTTCAGCTGAGCGTGGGACGCCAAACATAACGATGTCTGTCCTTATCTTTTCTACATGACTCACTTGCTTTATGTCAATCAATTCAACAGATTCTCCCAAATCATAGACCATATCAATCGAAAATCTCGGAATAATACCATCTGTGGAAGTGTTGTATACTGCATTAAGGCTAACATCACGGGCTTGACTTGTATCAAGACCTTGAACGATCATCGACAAATCTGATCTTTGCAAGCCATTCATTTCGATAGTAAACATAGGACGCGCAGGGACATAATTTTCGAGAAAT
>PABV01000018.1 GCA_002699425.1 Methanobacteriota archaeon | reverse complement strand
GCTCCACCAAGTCCACCAGGTCCACCAGGCCCACCAGGCCCCCCTAGCGGTCCTCCAGAAAGTCCTCCAGAAAGCCCACCGGATTCCGCTCCACCAAGTCCACCAGGTCCACCAGGCCCCCCCGGTGGTCCCTCAGAGGACAGTCAACCAAACCCCACAACTCCTCCATCTAGCAGCGATGCATCTGAAAGGCCCTTAGAACCCCCTTCCGAAGGTCTTCTTGAGGAAGATACCCCTGAAGAAGAAATTATTGAAGAAACGCCATCTGACGAGAATACGACCGAAGAAAACGACATTCCTCAACAAGACCAACCCGAACCATCTGACAACTCCAATGATGTCATCGAACCATTTAAAGAAAGTAAAAACACCATGGGAAAACCAAATCCCAAGATGAGCGATATGGCTGCAGCCAACCGAAAACAGATCGCATCATTGTCTGCTGAGGTCTCCAGTCTTAGAGACGGGCTCACTGGTGCTGTGGAAATAATAAACGAATTAGAAAACCCTCCAATGCCACCAGTAGTATCGAATGATATTGTTGTACCAGATTATTTGGTTGCAAATATAGCGAGGTTAGCAAGACAATTGAATCGAGAAAACCTCATACGAGCCAATATGGGTACGGTTTCAATGCTCCACCCCGGAACGCCTGGCGTGATGATCGCAACAGCTCAGGGAGCGTATCTTCCCCGACTGGACGATCGAGATATTGTCGTAGGCCGCTTAGGACAAGAACCCCCTTCAAACGCACCATTGAAATGGAGGATGTTAGAAGTTCTTCTTGCTTCTAAAAGTTTAGAAACAAATGGCCCTGCAACATGCCTTCATATACATTCACCATATGCTACCGCAGCAAGTTGTGAAAAGGATTTAATTGTATGTAACCCAATTGATCAAATTGGAAAAGACGAACTAGGGAGGATGATTATTGTAGATCCTGATGAAGATAATCCTGATGAGTACTTGAGGCAAGTGGCAGAAGCCCTCAAGCAAGGTGGTATGAAAGGAGTGATTATTCGCTCTCACGGAGCATTTTGTGTTGGAGCTACTTTGGACGAAGCTTGGGCCAATGCAGCCATGCTTGAGCATAGTATGCAAATAATTATGATTGCCAGACAAGCAAATTTAGTTTTGTAATTGTTTGCGAGTGCGACAAATCGAAACAAAATTTTCGAAAATTTCTTTCCCGAATTCGGAATCATTTACCTCTGGATGGAATTGTAATCCGAAACGATCCCCCTCATTATTTTCCATCCCTTGTATGTGGCAACTATCACTTCTTGCTGTGCAAAAAAAGTTTTTTGGGAGTACATGAACCTCGTCATTGTGACTTTCCCAAACCGTTTGAGTTACATTTGTGTTTTGAAACAATTGCCCCCCTCCACTGATTAATTGAATTTCCATCGCTCCAAATTCAGGTTCTGGCGATTCGCGGGCATCTCCACCATAATGACGAGCCATAAATTGATGGCCAGCACATATACCCAAAATAGGAATGTCAAGATTAAGGTAATCTGCACACAACCCTAACTCTCCCGATAGACCCACGCGCGCTGCCCCCCCTGATAGGATAAGTCCGTCCAAATCCCTTAAATCACTCACAGGTGTCGTATTTTCTATAATCTGAGTATCCACCTTTAGATATTTTAGCATACGCCATTCTCTGTGAGTCCATTGGCCACCATTATCGACCACATCGATGAGTAGCGGCTCATTTGATTCGGACATATCTATATCCTAGCGAGCCCATTCCTTGAACTTCTCTATCGAAAGACACATTCAAAAGACAATCATAATTCGCAAGGGCATGGCTGCCCAAAATGTCGATTACCGATGTGCAAAGTGTGGAAGTGTTGAGGAGTTCAGCCGAACTTACAATGGTATTAGCTGCAAGGCTTGCGGTTCACGTATCTTTGCTAAACTTCGCCGCTCGGGATTCAAAGTATTATCCGCTGAGTAATCCCTTAATTTTATCAACCGATAAGACCAGATTTAATCATGCCAAGTTGGCTTGCCCAGTCTACCCCGAAATTATTCGGTGATTTGGCAGTCCCATTTCCACTCATCGAAATGCTAGAAAAGGCAACAGCTCAATCCAACCCCCCTCATCTTCTCATCGCTGGGCCATCCGGTGTTGGAAAATCAACAATCGTGAAGTTGGTTGCAAGGCAGTTGCTCGGTCCAGGGTGGCAGGCAACAACACATGTTTTACAGGCTAGGGATTTGCTTGGTAAACCTGGAGCAATGTCGGTGTTTGAAGCGTTTCTACGGCCGGAGGGCAATACATCGTCAGATACACTTGCTGGACGAACCAGTCTGGACGCATTTGACCAATCGATGAGCGTATATGGCGAGGACATAGATCCCCCACCAAGTGGAGTTGAAAGAACACCTGACAAGGGGTATCTGCCCATTTCTAGATTAATCGTTGTCGAGGATGCAGATTATCTTGGTTTCAAGAGACAACCATATCTTCGAAGAATGATGGAAACAACTTCTACAACATCACGATTTATTTTCACTGCAAAGAGTCCTTCGCGAGTCATAGATGCATTGCGTTCCAGAATGCTTCAGATAAGAATCCCTGCAACATCAAGGAGTAAAATGATATTTACACTGAATAGTATTTGTGAAAGCAAAGAGATAACTAATTATTCAAAGGCAATTGAGGACATTGCGTTTATATGTGGAGGAAATTTAAGAAAAGCGATTTTACTTTTGGAACTTTTATCGAGTATCGATAAACTTGATGATAGAAAGTATTTACAAGAATTGGTAAATTCTACTACGAACTCAAGTGTACAACATGCCCTAGAGGAAGCGTTAAGGGGTAGAGTTCACCTATGGCGATGGGAAAAAACCGGAGGTAAGAACCGCCGAATCTTGAAAGGGTCTATGGGTATTATCGATCAAATAATGGGAACACAATCTCTAATGCCTGAGGATATTTTATCCCATTTACATCGAATAATCACAGATGGTAGACTACTTTTTGATGATAAAAAGATCGCATCACTATTAGTGTTAATTGCAAATTGTGAAACCAAATTAAAGAGAAGCATACATGGAAGAATACAACTTGAAAGGTTATTCCACAACATATCAAACTTAACTTGAATATACGGGCGCGGCAGGATTCGAACCCGCGATCTTCGGCTTAGGAGGCCGACGCATTATCCAGCTGTGCTACGCGCCCAATTCGTTCCAACAATAATTATTTGAATAGACTTTGGTCAATAATGCCCGAAGTAATTTGAACAGATGACTCATCAGACCGAGTGAACCCAATGTCTGAAGAGGATGATTTTTCACCGGCATTTGCTGGTTCTGGAAGCGCATTACCCAACCCGTATGGGACAGGCTTTGAAGATTCAATTGGTCAATTGGAAAAAACCCAAAACGAGTGGCGAAAAATAGAGAAAATCCGCATCGAATCGGGTAGATGGACTTCCCACCGAGGATTCATTATTGTAAGAAGCGGTATTGGATTGTTTACATGGTTATACTGTGTGTTGTCAGTAATCTTTCCATATCAATTTGGATGGACTTTGCCATGGATAGTTTTCTTATTCCTCCTCGCTTATGCATTCGTTTTAACCCCCCCAATCATGGCAGCCGAATCCTCATGGAGAGCCTATTCGCTTAGGACCTCCTTATGGGAACAAGGTGGAATGAGGGGTGGTGAAAGGACTGGGCTAAAATCACACCAAGGTATGGATAGGATTGCTGAAAGCTTACGCGATTCAAGAAGAAATAATGGTTTTTCAGCACTTATTGGCATTATGACGCTTTTGATGTTGTTTTTTTCTTCAGGCAGTAGTTATGAGAGCCTTGCCTATAATTTGGGATTATTGGTTGCCATGACGACCTCTCTGGCCTTTATGTTCCACTCGATATTCACTCAAGATGGCATGTTTCGTTTTGGAGATGATTTCCCTTACCTTATGATTCACGCACCTACCCAGCACCCAACACAACCTGATACGGTGATGGGAGACATTATCAAGACACACTTAGATCCGGATACGTTACTTGATTGGGATGATTGGGAAGTCATGTTACGTGATGCCCTCAAGCCTCGACAAAATTACGTCATCACGCGAGAGCGTCTGTTTTACATTCTTTATCTCCAACACCAAGGCATTATTTCAATGCAAGAGGCATTGGTTGAGTTGGAATTAAGCATCAAACCAGACAAAATTAACAAAATTCTTCTCGACCAAGATCTGGTTTTCAATTGGAAAACAATTCAAAGATTTATTTTACACGCAAAGGCCTGGCAACCTCAATTATTTCAGTTGATAGACCGATTACATAATGATTTGAATAGAGGGAAAAGTGCTATTTTGGCTGACGATTGGCGGCTTGACCTAGCAATTGAAAAATCAAATAAATCACAAAGCAGTCATCTATTTATTTGCGTTAATAATCAGTCTAAAACCAACCAACGAGTTATTGTTGATGTGGTGGTTCCTGGTGGCCTACCGGAACTTAGAACACAACAATTTGAAATTCAATCCTCAAAACGACCCCCTGGGCCTTTGCCGGTTAATCATGAAACAAAAGAAGATGTCTTGGACTGGGCACCGAAATATTTGCAAAAAGGTGCTTTCTTGTGGCTTCCTCTGGCATGGGATGAAAACTTTGGAGGGCAGAAAGTAGTCCAAGTAATCCTGAAAGACTTTGAAGGAAAAATCATTAAATCGAGAACCATTCACACCACTGAACTTTCTCTTTCAGGTCGTTTATTCGAGTCACGTCTTGAGGCGATTGTTTTCGCAAGAAAAGTAGGAAATGGACCGATGCCTGTTTGAAAAATAACTCTAGAAAAGCGCGCCGTTTATGTGCGACTTATGACTGGGGCTGATTGCTGAGGTTTCAAAATGGAGGCATGGGATGTAGTAGTGGTGGGCGGTGGACTCGCAGCACACCGAGCCGCGTCTCAATCTGCAAAGAATAAAGCCAACACTCTCGTGCTATCAATTGATGACATTGGAGTTGGAGATGCAATTGGAATTGATGGGATAGCAGCCCCTCTTCAGGAACCTTCTCCTCAAATTCACACCAACGATACCATCGTTGGTGGAGATTATCTCTCTGACCAAGATATCGTTTATAGTTGCATGAATTCTGCAATTAAACAGGTCGACTTTCTTGAAAAATGCGGAGTTATTTTTCAACGAGATGCAAAAGGTTTACCAGACGTAAAAGCGGTTAATGGACATTCAAAACCGAGATTAGTGACCTCTGGAGACTCTCTTAATCGTGAAACATTTCGGGTACTCGAAGAACAATGTTTGAAGTACGGAGTTGTTCGCCGGGGAAACCAACTTCCCATTTCACTGGCAACGAAGAATGAAAAAATCAGCGGCATCATTGTCCTTGACATGAACACAGGCCGATTAGAATCAATCCAAGCGAAAACAATAATCATTGCAGACTCAGGTTTTGAAAGTTCGTGGAGAGGCCGTGGCTCGGGGGTAGGCATGGATCTCGCCCTCAGAGCAGGCATCTCATTAAGAGACATGGAATTTCAATATTGGAGTATATTCATATCAGACACTGAAATTCAAATTCCACATTCACTTATTGCTAATGGTGCAGAAATTCTCTCTTCGAATGGTGAAGATTTAGGTCTGGAGAGAACAGACACATCCACACAAATCGCACAGAAAATCAGCGAAATTACCCAAGTAGTTTTGGATGCAAGAACGCTTAATGGTGCAAGCTCATGGTGGCAAAGTTGGAAAGAGATGGTTCAAAAAAGAACAGGAATCAATCCAGACAAGCAAACGCTACCAGTCGATGCGAGAGTATCAATGACCATTGGCGGTATACCTATAGATGAGCATGGACGAGCGATTTCGAATCGATGGTCCAGGTGGTTTACTGGGTTATATGCTGCCGGAGAATCGGCATGCTCTGGAATTCACGGCGCTGATGCAATTGCCGGCAACCGATTATTGGATAATCTTGTATCAGCATCTTCCGCAGGCGTTCATGCTGCTCAATGGGCTTCTAAAACAAATTTTTCAGGTACGCAAATAATTTCTGAAGAACTTGAAAGATGCCAAAAAGAAATCGACAGTATGCTGCAGAACCGAGAAGGAGATGTTTATCGCATTGGTTCAGTAGGTAAGAGTTTACAAAATCTCATGATGCAAAAGATGAATCTTCATCGCTCAGAAGAGGGCTTAATATCAGCAGAAATTGGTTTGGTTGATCTTGTAGAAAAGTCATCAAACCTCTACTGTGATGATGCTTCTACATTGTATAACGATAATCTTCGTTCAAATCTTTCCTTACAAGCAGCAATTCGGCTCTGTTTGGCTGCTACAAGGTCAGCAATGGAAAGAAAAGAGTCCAGAGGAAGTCATCTTCGTGAAGACTTTATGGATAAAGATGCGTCTCAACTCCACCATTCACTTATCAATGCAAATGGAGAATACGAGACGCTCGCAATCCGGAAGGGGCCCGCTGGATCATGGCTTCTTTCTCCAGAACAGTGAGTGGCTTAAATGGTTTCAAGCACTGTATTTGAAAAAATAATCAACAGAGAAATCCCAGGATTTTTTCTATTCGAAACAAATGATTCTGTGGCAATTCTTGATGTTTTTCCCCTCAGAGATGGGCATACGCTTGTGATACCAAAGAAACCCTGTGCGCGTATTCAAGATATGACGCCAGATGAATTGAAAGAATTAATGATCGGAGTAAAACAAACACAAGAGATGTTAGGCCAACATTTTGAAACGGAAGATTTCACTGTTGCAATCCATGATGGACCGCTTGCAGGGCAAGAAATTCCACACGTACACATCCACGTAATTCCTCGTCAACGAGGAGATGGAGGAGGTTCTTTACCACTCATGTGGCCAAATAGAGAGCGTTTCACATCTCCACCTCTAAAATCTCTCGAGGCATTACATGAAAGCCTTACAAAGTTGTGATTTCATGCAGGCAGGAGAGGATGGGGCAGTTGATGAAAAAGGAGAATTGCTCCCAGTTTTATCTAAATCCGCAACGCGGATGAAGTATGATAAGTTGATTAAAGCCCCCCTCCCTCAATTTTCAGGAGAAATGCCAGGGTCCTATTTTTGGACAAATTTTGCTTATTTTCTGTTGAGAAAGATTCTGATTGGACAATTCAAAAGTTTTGAATGTAGTGGAATAAATAACATACCATCGGACAGGGGGTCTTTATGTGCTGCATGGCACACAAATGGGTTACTAGATCCTATTTCTATTATGGTAAATCACCCGAAAAAATTCGTTATTGGCGGGCGTCATGATTTAGCAACGAGGCCTTTACTTGGCTTTTGGGCAAGAAAGTTAGCCATGCAACCAGTCGTCCGCAAAGCGGAGTTACTGCGAGGAGGTTGCACTGAAGAGCAAGCTAGCGCCCTCAATGGAAGAACGTTGTTGAATTTAGCAACAGGAGTTAGTTACGGCTTTGGTTGTGTTTTGTTTCCAGAAGGCACCAGTCATAGTGAGTCTCACTTGATAAGATTGAGAACCGGCCCTTCAAGAACAGTATTGGCTGCTGCAGCTTTAGCAAAACATCAACAAAAACAATTGCCCGTAATTATTCCAGTCGGTCTCCACTATCGCACTCGACATTTTTTCCGTACAGATGCATGGATTGAATTTTCAGAACCAATCTCCCTCGACGAAATTCCATTACCAGAAGATTTGATGGAGGCTGTGGCATCTACCAAATGGGCAGAACCTCCTGCAGGGCTGGTTACCGAACTTCGAGACAAGATTGGCGAGCGACTCCAACCACTTACTCCTAATTCTCAAACCTGGGATGAGTATCGTATCTTTCAACTATTAGGCCAAATCAAAAGTCGATTGAATGGGGAGCCCCCAAAGTCTTGGAAACAAGAAGTGATTTTGACAAGAGAGATGCAACAAGTAGACCACGATGAAGAAATTCTAGAATCCTCGAAGTCACTAGCTAAATCCATGCATGAAGCACATCTCGATGGAAGAGATTTGAATCCACAAGGCGACCAGTTACGAGGTTTTTCAACAAAAAGTACGGTAAAAAATATCGGTTTGAGTGTTTTATCACTTCTTTTTCTTCCAATATTTGCATGGTGCTTTGGCATTCAGGTAACTCTTGGACGTATATTGGGAGATCGAACCGATGAAGGTCTTGATGCACGAACCAGTTACCAATTTCTTGCTGCTTTATTTGGCTCAATGATTATTTGGCCAATTCAGTCTCTGTTGCTGATTCTTGGATTGATATTCTTTGACGGCCAAATCGCTTCTCAAGTAGGGCTCGATACACTCAATTTTTTGGGAGATACTACTTTACAGTGGATGTCTTATGCGCTAATCCTCATTCCAATCACCTTTGTCCTCTTTTACGTATCATCAAGAACAACATTGTGGATTTGGGATTCTTTTGTTGATTTCCGCCAATTTCTTCGGCGCAGAAAGGCATTATCGCTGAATGAAAAAATTACTATGTTGAATAACTTGATGCAGCGGTCGGGTCGTTACCTTTGAAAAGACCTTTCTCTCCCGCCAGTCATGGAAGCCCAAGACGCTATGGATACAATCCGGAATTGGCTTTCTGAGGAAAAGATGGAAATGAGAGTTCAAGAGGACGCTAGAGCCCATTTACATCTTTTAACAAAATATCCAAGTGGCCAAAATGGCCATGTGTTCGCAATTATTCTACCCAAAGGACGTGATTTGGTGGCAATTAGTAGTATGACTAGAGTAGATGCAGGCCAGCAAGATGCGATGAAAGAAATGATGGATGAAGAGAAAGATCAGTGGAAGGCGTGGGTACACGATTGCCGAACAAATTTAATCCACACCGGTGTTGATTGGGTAATTCACTTGGGGCATGATGGGAAGAAGAAGCCTGGCCCATTACAAGCATTCAATGTCAGTGAGCCCATTTGGTATGATGGGCTGACCAAAAATGAATTTATGCAAGCGATGCGCCGACTATGGCTGGCTAAATTATCTGTAATCCATGAAATCAAGTACACCTTCGGACGAGGTGTTGGTAAAAACGGGCCGGTTGATGATTGGAAGCAACGGGCCAATGCCTCTTCTTCCACAGGTGCATCTTCTCAAGAAAAACCAAAGAAAATAGAAATGGATGAAACCATGTCATTTGGTTCAGATTTTGACCCTTCAGAATGGTTGTAACTTCATTTTTACGTAATCGAGTTATACCTCTGAAAAAAATTCCCAAATCGTAACGGATTTTCCATTCACCTCTTTTTTTTCTTTTACTCTTATGAATGGAGATTTTACTAATGCTCGATTTAAAACATGGGCTTGAATATCCATGTTTTCCTTCTTGAGCCTCGTGATGATTTCTCTTGTTGAGAGAGAATTATTTTCCTTAATCCAGCCGATGATTTTTTGAGCATCTTTCATTGATTGGACACGGCCTTGTGTCCATCTCCGCCTCATGGATGTGGGTGAAAAAACATCGTTTTAAACTCATAGTTTGATACCATTTTTCATGCCAGAAGGGCCAGAAATCCACCGCGTGGCACATAAATTAGCCAAGGCCTTTGAAGGAAAAAAACTCGAGCACGTATCCCTTTTTTACCCATCTTTAGCGGGCCAAGAAGCTCTTTTTNTTAATCAAGAAGTGGAATATATTAGGGCTAAATCTAAGGCATTACTCATCTCAGTTGGGGATACTATATTGTACTCTCACAATCAATTATATGGTAGATGGACAGTAAATTTGAAAACAACTAAGTTAAAACCAACAGGACGCACTTTACGATTAGAATTAGGCACCGATAAGCATGTGGCAAGGCTCTGGTCGGCGACAGATATTATGCTACTGGAACCTTGGATGTTAAGCGGCCATCCTTATCTGAGTAAACTAGGTCCTGATGTAGCAGATATACATACTGAAGTCTCTGTCATTTTCGGACAACTGAAAGAGAGAAAGTTCCAACGAAGACAATTGTGCCATCTACTTCTTGACCAGTCATTTCTTGCTGGCGTAGGGAATTATTTGAGAAGCGAAATATTGTATCATGCACAATTATCTCCATTCATGAAACTATTAGAATTAAGTGATATTCAAAAATCGAGACTCGCACATTCTGCTAAGAAAATTNCANACCGAGCCTTCATACAAAAGGGNGTGACAGTACCCTCTGAGTTATTTGAATCACTCAAATCTAACGGATTGACAAGAAGACAAGCACGCCATTTTGTATTCACAAGAGATGGNGAACCTTGTTGGGAATGCGGGGTTAAAATTTCTCACAAGAGAGTTTCTGGAAGAAGATTAGATTTCTGTATTCGTTGCCAAAAAGTGGCTTGAGTATTGTGACCAGAAAGGAAACTGGTTAAGTATGATGATTGACTGAATTAAATCGTTACAAGAGTGATTCAGATGAGAACCAATTCAAAATCAGTTTTTTTAGCAACCCTCATGNTATTTTCAACTTTAACGGCATTGGCCATNCCTCCTACTGTTGAGGCTTCCGAAGTCGTGATNACAGAAGCNATCCAAATCGATGATGGAGGATCCGCAAGTGANCGAATGGCGGCTGTNGGTGCCGANTCAGAAGGAAATGTCCACGTNGTNTGGAGTCGTTCGAAAATGCACCTGTATTACAGTATGTATTCGGCAAAAGGCGACGTGTTGATTAAAGCAACTCAGATTACCAATGCNGGAGTNCANACNATNGAACATCCAGATATGGTTATTGATGANGAAGATAGGGTNCACATCACTTGGGCGGATAAGAGAAACCCATGGAAGATCATGTACACCGTACTTCGACCTTACAATACCGCTATGGACGGGGAAGCAAGTGACGACATTACATTGTCCGCAATCGATGATTTTGAAGTGTCCTCAAGGGAAGGAAACAGAGATTGGCCGGCAATTGATATCGATAGCAAAGGAAATATTCACATCGTTTGGCAAGATGAATACGATGAGCTTAACATTTATTTTGAGCAACCTCAAATCTACTATGCAATGCTTCAGCCAGACTATGAAGCGAAGACAGCATTGAAGTTATTTTCAGAAACTCTCTTGACACCAATCATTGGTCACAAAGGGCATCCGGATGTTGCCGTTGATGCCAATGACAACGTCCAAATTGTATGGGATGACACCAGAGGCGGAAAGGTAGAATTGGTTTTCGTAATCGATGGTTCAGGTTCAATGGGAACAGAATGGGGCGATATGTGCACTGTTGTTTATGGTGGTAATTTTGCGAGCGGCGGCTACTTCCAAGGACTTAAGCCGATGCTTGAAGCAGCGAACATGACAGTATTCGAAACATTATATGTCCTCTATGATGGTTATTCATATCCTAGTGAGATCACAAATAATCCAGAATGCAGTCAACGCAATAACATTGGTCAGCCATGGCGAAATGGTTGGCTTGATGTCGGCGATGATAGTGGGGGTATTCGGCAATTACCTGCTACAGTATTCAATGGCGCCTCATATTCAGGAACTTCTGGTGAAGATTGGGGACCTGGGACAAATTGGGCCTGCTTATCATGGCGAGATGCGAATGGCAATATGCATATGTGGGCAGACCCCCCAACCGCGAACGACCACCAATGGAATCCAAATGCTACAAAGATAGTCATCCCCATTTCTGATGAAGGTCCAAAAGATGGATCGCCCGAACAGCAATCTGATGACTTACAATCAATTATCGAAGCCCATGACAGTTGTGTAGAGGCTGGAATCGTTCCAGCAGGGCTTTATGGGCAATCATGGGGAGGCGCCAATCCAGTCGCATCTCACATGGAAGATTTGGTGCAATGTCCAAATGGCGTAGTAAGCACCCAACCAAGAAATTGTCCCGGCAGTACTGTCTCAAATACGCATGCTGGCGGCCAAGCCTGGGAATTCCCATCAGGAGGTAACAACCAAATGCAATCTTTGGTAGAAGCGATGGTATACATATCAACAAATAACTCACGAGAAATTTACACGACCATACTCGATCCTTATGGAAAGATGGACAATGACCCCACTTGGCTTCCAGGTCAATCAGGGCATGAAACCATTGGAGGCATGTACGGGGAAGATACTGGATGGGGAGATGAAGGGCACCTTGTAGTTGTTAATGACACAAGAGTTTCAATCAATGACGCATATTCATTCCATCCATCAATCGGCATCGATGGCCAAAGTAATACTCACATCGCATGGATGGATGCAAGAGATTATTCATTTGCAGAGGTTTCGGATTATGAAATCTACTATACCAAGCTTAGAATGCAAGGTTCTGGTGATTGGGATGGAGCAGAGGAAGGGCTTTCCACTTATGCAATAAAAAGAATTGATGACACTCCCATTTCTACGGTTGAATGTCCAAATCCTGAGGTTTCAAGCCTTCCAGTGATTAATTCACAGTGCGATGTTACTAATCCTTCATCGATGTATCCTTCGCTTTTGACCGATTATAGAAATAACGTTCACATTTCTTGGATTGATTTTGCTAATTCTACTTCGAATGAAGAAATCAGATATGTCAGATTGAATCAAACGGACTTAACAGGGCCAGGGTGGGATTTCGAAACTGGCACAGGAGCACTTGACCGATGGGAGCATGTAGCAGTAACCAATTGGACCTCAAACAAGTTATCTGCTTACCAAGCATCGAAGCCAATGATCGGTCAGCCGCCTGCAATGGCCAATGACTTAGGAAGTGGCGCCCACATTGCATGGGCAGACAATAAGAAATGCTCGGATGAGCCAAACAACAACCGGTACACAATATGTTATTCTCATGTACTTACAGGCCAAGTTGATATAGACTATTTAGTAGAATTTGATTACAGGCACACGGTGGAGCCTGGCGAGGAAACGGTGTATAACCTGACGGTGATGAATACAACCCCCGGGCCGAGAGAATTGGTAGCAGATTCATACTCATTTGATTATTCGATGAGTGCTACGATACTTGATTTAGAATCAAATCAACGTGTACCAGTCTCCACTCAGAACTGGACCGCAACACTTCACTATGCTACAAATAAATCAAAAATCCAACCAACCGATCTCATCTTTTTGAATGGTAGTGAATCTATGCAATTCTATCTCAAGGTTAAGGCTCCGTCAATCTATCAGGCCGGTGACTTCGATGTTGATTGCGAAGTCATTGTCACAGCTGTAGCAGAGTCAGACCCAGCAATACGTTCAGACAAACCAACGATTACGACCATGGACGTAGTTCACGGCATCGATTTGGAAACCTCTCACCGACTTCAAGATGTGGAACAAGGAAAACCTGCAACTTTCTCAATCACGATAACAAATACGGGAAATGTAGTTGATTCATTCTCATTCTACTTAGGAGCACAACCTTCGTCACAGGTTTCTGGAGAGTTTACAGACTGGCAATTACCGTTTGGATGGACTGCTGACTCATTCCCTACTCAAGTTGTACTAAATCCAGACCAAAAAATCACAAAAAACCTGCAACTAAATATTCCAAGCACAGAGGATCCTGGGACATTCGTCATTTATCTTGAAGGTCTGTCTGATGGTGAACCGATTAGAATTATTGAAAAGGGCACTTACGACGTTTTGGAATTATGGGTGAATGTATCGATTAAAACAACCGATAACGTTGTGTTTTTCGCCCGAGACCCTGTTGAACAGATACATCAAGGCGATTGTCATGATTACGAAGTTGAAGTGACAAAGAGAGATGAATCTGGCGACCTCGTATTTTCAATGCCTGGTGCGCCCCCCGCGCCACCAGAAGGTGTTGATTTAGGTGAATGGAGACAAAACAATTGGACAGCCGAATTACTCTTTGGAAATAACGACTATCCTCCACTCAATGATCCTAATGATGTCAACAGTGGCAGGAAATGGCCAGCAGACACCCCAATTACCGTTACAGTAAGAGTATGTGCCCCAATAACAGCTCCCGCGGGGCTTGGCCCAGCAGTAACCGTAAAGGCCCATCTGAAAGGCTACCCAAAAGTTTCGGATAGTGAGATATTTTCTACTAAGATTATTCACGAATATCGACTAGATGCAAGTACACCAAATACACAAATGACCGTTAATCCAGGTGAAGAATGGCTTATTCCTGTGACAGTAGAGAACACCGGTAATGGACCAGATCGCTACGATTTAAGAATGGCGAGTGTAACCGATGCCTCTGGAGTTGAAGTTCAGTGGGATATTACAGTCCCTCGTGATAAATTATTTGAATTGAGTTATGATAATCTTACAACTCCTAAATCTCAAACTGTGGATGTGATTATGAAGGTACCAAAACAAGTACAAGCAGGGCAGTATACTTTGAAACTCAACGCATTTAGCGAAGAATTGTATGAAGGTACGCGCTTAAGAGATACAGTGACAGTGGTGGTTATTGTCAATGAGTTTTATGATATGCAGATTAGTATCGATGAAACCCAAGACAATCCTTTGAAAATTACAGCCCCAGGTCGAATTGTAAAATATATTGTCAACGTCACAAATGCTGGAAATGTTCCAGATACTCCAAGACTTCACAACCATACTCAGATTAAAGATCCAACATCCGGCGAGCCAACTTGGGTTACGACACCGGGGATGGGCAGTTTGTCAGATTGGGTAGTTTCTTGGTCACTTGTTGAATTTATTGGCAGCGACCTTACGAGAGAAACCCCTTGTGAAACATCAGTTTCATCGGCGAATGCTTTCCCCGAAGATACCTGTGTATATCTTAATGATATCAATGAATGGCGATTACCCGAAATGGCTCCATATAGTACTAACTTACTTTATGCAACCGTTCAAGTTTCACCAAGCGCAGTCCTAGATACTCGCGAAATCGGATTGAAGGTCACCAGCGTTTCAGGAAATATGGAAGACGGAGGCGATTATGACGATTCGCTTAGTTGGGCTGGAACAGATTTGGACTCTAATGAACTTGTGATTACATTGAGATTAAGAGCTCCAGACCTTGTTATATCAAAGGTTTCAGTTGANAACAAGGATGCAGATGTCGGCGAAACTATTCCAGTTCANATTATTTTGAANAANACNGGTAACGTACAAGCNAATGATGTTGAAATCGTGTTGTGTGAATATGATGAAATCGATGATGATGTAATCAAAGATTTGCAAAAAGATGGATGCCCCGATGAAAACATCGTGATGCGACAATCAATCGGNGCAATTCAGCCTCCGGATGCAACTGGAGAAGCGAACGAAATAGAAGTTTACATGCTCTATCCAGTGACTGCGGGATCGTATGAAGTCGTTGTTTTGGTTGACCCNCAAAATTCAATAGTNGANGTAAGTGAAAAGAACAACGTGATGGTCATTACCAGTGAATTATCAAGCAGTTCACCAATTTGGGATATTACAAAATCAGTAGTTGGAACGTATTCGCTTCCAACTGGCATCATACTGCTGACATTCAGCCTCTTCAGTGTACTTTACCTTGTAGGCCGAGGCCGTAGAGCAGATGTGAAAGATCGCCTTGCTGAACAGAGCAGTTTAGTGAGCGTTCTTAACGACGATTGAGATTTCGATCGGGTCCAAGCATAGCCCACCAGGGTAGTTTGGTATCAGAAGGTCCTGAAATGACAGTACCTGATTTTTCACCGATTTCTCGGAGTAAACGAAGCCTGATTTCTTCCATCAATTGTTCTGTTGCGCTGGCCCCTAAACGCAATTCCTCACTAATCTGTTTGAGGTTGATNTGTGTTCGTGGAGAATCAAGCATATTNTGAACCAGTGTTCNCTCTTCATAAGTATCAAAGTTTGAATCAACTGCCGTTGAGATTTTATTCTTNACAACCTGATGTAAAGCAATAAGNGCGTCCCTTTTTTCATCAAGTTCATCAAGNGTNTCATTGATTTGAGAAAGGTATTCAAATCCTTCTTGAAATGAGATTTTTTTGCGTCCACTTATGGCCTCTGCAACTGGTGTTGAAGCCGAAGGTANACGTGCGGAGAGACGCATTGGTCCACCCTTTGGTAGTTTTCGCTCTTCACATCGAAATAAATCAGGACCCAAATCAATACGAATAGATATTGACTTTTCAACCATGTAAATGTTTTTTGGAGGGCCGCCAGCATCACTAGCAACTTTCTTTTTGCTCACGAAATCAGCTTTTTCCAAAATGTTGAGATGCTTCATAATTGCTTGTTGGCTCACATTGATCTGCTGCGCTAATTGCATTGGGTAGTGAGGTTCGCGAACCAATCTTTCCATAATCAATCTACGTACCTTATTTTGTAACAAATCCAAAGCGTCATCGATGTTGCTCATGACTGTTCAACCTATGGTTACCTAGAGGCCTTTGGATTTGAACCTCTCGGAAAATTAACCACCATCCCACTTTTTCCAAGCATCATCGGGTGGTTTCAGGGAGTCTTTTGATGTGCTTTCTTGATTGAAAGCTTGCTGCTCACTGGTTTTTGGCTTTACCATTGTATTGATTCCTTCATCTTGGTTTTGTCCTACAAACGGTGGGGGGACGTTTTGTTTCTCTCCATGACTTTGTGCTTCTTCAACGGTCTGGCGAATTAGTTTGTATAGTTCATCGGTGGTATTCATGGTTGATGGGTCATGAACGAGGTCATTTTGAGGTTGAATCAGATTTACTGGTTGTTGTTTTGCGCGATTCATCAGCATAAGTACACCGCCAAGAGGCATCATGATGACGCCTAAGCAGCAAAAAGATACCATGAAAATGAAGCTAGGTTGAATGAGNTCTTCGTAAAACTGGGCATCACTGTTGAAATATAAAACGAGATCATCACACGAGGCATCACAAGATACATCGATAGAGACGTTTGTTAACTGTGTAATTTTCACCTTTTTTATGATGTTAAATTCAGTATCATCAATCGATTGAGGTTCAAAGTCAGTTCTGCAACTCTCAGTAATTTCCTTTCCTAAAGATGAACCTTCGATTTCAAACACAGAGACATTCAGGTTGTTAATTTGACCAATACTTGTAATAGTCCAACAACCTTCCTCTAATACAATATTGTGGATACCATCTCCATTTGTTTGTTGGGTTGCCGACTCTCTTGGATCAAATACCTGGTTGATGTTATCAGCATTGCTTAACCAAGCGATAGAAGCGATGATAAAAAAACCNGCACCTACTAATATAATTCTTCTCGGCCAAGGGTTGGTATCTTCTAACTCCATTCCCGCACCACTTGATTGTATGNTCTCAATCTATTTGAGAATCATGCTAAACCCAATTCACCTAATTTTTCCGGTAAATAGGTATCAGTAACGAAATCAAGACCATATTTCGCCAGTGATTGTTGTTCAGCCTTTTTACCAATATCCAACATCATATTAATCTGGTCCTGCCACCAACCATCAGCAAATCGAGGGTCTGATAATTCTGCCTTTAGNGCTTCCACATCTTTTTTCGAGAGNTCGTCTGCCGGCAAATCATAAGCCAAAATATCGTCTGCGGTAATGCCCAGATACGAGGCTGAAGGTGTGGCTAAGTATTCAGAAATATGAGCGGTTTTAATGGCTCCGTATGCAATAGAGGCAAAAATTCGAAATGACCAAGGATCACCATCAAGGAATACTACAACAGGCACATCCCATTCTTCATTCATTCTCTTCAAGATACGTCTTGTCGAGCGGGCAGGTTGACCTTTGAGGTGTAATAATCCGCAACGAAATTCTTCATCAAATCCATTTTCAACAAGCCTATCGAACATACCACCTGTTTCAATGGCCATGATAAATTCAATATCATGTTCAATAAGTTCAATCTTNTCTTTTTCAACATTATANGGCACCCCGTATCCTGAATCTCCAACGTCATCTCTTGCATTGATACGCATCCAATCTCCTCGGCGATTTCGCTCTTGAACGGTCAGATTTCCAATCATGCGTGCNCCATCTTCCTCNGGTCTGAGTTTGAAATCTTCTCGCATGCACCGTGTAATCACTTCAAGATCTTCAGCAAGATTGTTTGACTCATTTTGACTTGAAAATTTACCATATCCCCATGCCTCAGAAATGTAATACATTTCCCTAAGCGTACTTGATTTTCCAGCATCAATCATCTCTTCAATAAATTCAACAACATGCAATGCACGAAGTAAATTTTTGGCACTCCCAAGGCTCGTAGCATCTCTAATCGACCTCTTTTTACCATATTTGTAGACGCCTAATNTNTCGTCAAAACCAATATTATTTTTTGTCCGAACTGGCAAAGTCATCGTGGGGGGCTCNCCTTTTACGATACGATCATACATTTCCTCTACAACAGCATGTAATTCTCTTTTTGTATTTTCAGGGTCATGCAATCTCTCCATCATGCCTCACCTCCAAATAACGTGGTTTGCCTTGAATCATTTTGGTCGGAGTTATTGAGCACGGGGCTCAAATCCTCAGAGGGAACGTTCACATCATCTTCNGAGAGGTTGTCATCCATTTCGTGGGTAATTTCCTCCAAGGATTCTTCAAGAGCCCGCCTGTCTGCCTCTTCTTGTTTTCTGATTTCTTCAAGCATCTGCTCATCCATCCTTGTGGCACCAATAATTTCTTGTGAACCACGATAAAATACGTCAGTGTCAGTCCAATCTCCTTTCTCTAATCCACTTATACTATACTCAATAATCGCTTGCTCTCCTGGCGAAAGAGTTTCAATTTTCCATGCCCATAAACCAGTAGCCTCTTTTCTGCCACCACGATCATTACCAAGCATTTGCCCCCCTTCTTTTTCAGGCCAGTTTGTTAGAACAGTGTATTGCCGCGCTCTGCTTGTATAATTGAAAAGAATAATTTTCACATCAACGTGTTTTGTTTCACGATTCCAATTTGTCACCGNTTCAACGATTACTGCACTCATTATTTTTGTAATTGAACCAGCTAATTGAGGGACTGGCCGATCGAGGATAGAAGCCGATTTTTCAGCAATCGCAGGCAAAATATCATTGATAAGTTCGAATTTTTCTCTGGTTTTGGCCATTTTTTTCTTCTTTTCAAGGTGTTTTCTCAATCCNCGCCCCATTTCAAGCATCGCCTTTCTTCCTTCTTCGAAAACAATTTCATTATCGGCCAAGGCTTCTTTTGCCTCGGATGTAAATTGAACATTAGTGGATGCTAANTGAATAAGAATTGCTGCAGGCCCCTTCGGNACACCCTTTCCACCAGATTGGTCTAAACCATATTGGCGCCAATCCACGCTCTCAATTGCCTTTGTTAGTAAACAACCTCCTTGCTGATACATCAAGGGCACACGATTGGCAAATCTCAATATTTCAACATGGCTATCCGCTTGCATACCTTCTCCAAAAATAAGGCCCACTTCGATCTGAAATGGATTTCCATGACTTACGTTCGGTGCTCGAGTCATGGTTGAGATAAATTTTGAATCAATTGTCTTGGAAAGCCCCTTTTTGATGAGCAACTCCTCAATTGGCGAGAGACAATTGGTTGGAGGAGAAAGTAATTTTACAGGTTTTCCATTGAGTAATTTTTCTCCTTGAAATACTTCAAGAACTGATCGAATATCATCAGGTTTGAGTTTTGGAGGTTTATCCTTTTCAGAAATTTCTGCGGCTTCACAAATTTCTTTGGACGCACGCATGGAAACTCCAGAAAAGTTTTGTCGGAAAAAAACCGTCATCCGAGAATCTTTCGATTCCCGAAGCATACGTTGTAATTCACCTAATTCAATACCATGGGGATGAGGTTTGATCGCATCGACCTTTGTGGGCAGTCTTTCTGTAACTCGTGGCCAATGATGCGTTTCCCCATCAGGGTCAATGAAAGTAATATCCGCGTGTGGATTGACGATACTTGTCATTCTAAGATACTGAAAAACAGATTGTCTTCCTCGCTGATACTTTGCTTTCATTCTGCAGGTGACTTTGAGNCCATGCTCTTTTAGAAGCCCGTCATTTTCCCATATGATTCGGTCTTGTTCTGACTTAATTGCCTTATTTTTACGGGTATCAAGCCCGATTTTTACAGATACGGCACTTGTTTCACTCGCAATTTTAGAGATAACTTTTGTTGGTTTCCCTGTGGTTAACTGCGAGTACATCACGACACCAGTGATGCCGATTCCTTGCTGCCCCCGGCTTTGTCGAATGGCATGGAATCTTGAACCAAAAAGGAGTTGACCAAACACCTTTTCNATTGATTTTTGAGGNATTCCNGGACCGTTGTCTTCAGTTGTGAGTTCAATAATATCNTTNTTACCTTCAATTTTTGTGATTTCNACNNTAATTTCNGGTAAAATACGCGCTTCTTCACAAGCATCCAATGAATTGTCGACGGCTTCTTTTACNGCCGTAATCAGNGACCTAGTTAGTGAATCAAATCCAAGNAAATGTTTATTTTTTTCAAAAAATTCTGATATTGCTATTTGTTTTTGATTTGCAGCCATTTTTCTTGCTGTGCTCATCTTATCNCCGCCTAGGTCCTCCTCCACCCCATTGGTGTCGGGCCTACAACACCTTCAGCGGTCATGCGACGGTACTTGAAGTATCGGCGATATTTGCTGTCATGAAGTGATTTTGTGATGTTATTTTGCTGTAAGGAAACGCTTTAGAGGCCCTCATTTTCGAAAAATCATGCGCCTAATATATTTCGCAGTGCCTGGTAGAGCTGAAGCCAGCAGATTGGCCCTCGCCTTATCTGGAATGGAGTGGGAAGATGTTGAAGTTGATGGGAATACCTTTCAGAAAATGCGCAAGGATGGCTTACTTCCTTGGGGCATGCTCCCCGTTTTGGAAACAGACCAAGGCGTATTGGCTGAATCCTCGGCCATACTTCGATTTGCAGGAGAGAAAGCGGGGCTTCTTCCTGAAGATGCTTTTATGCGAGCAAAGGTGAACGAATTTTTGGATGGGATGGGGCCAATTGCTCGAGCCATGGATACCACTTTCGGTATAGAAGATGCAGAAGAGAGGATTAGGTTACGAAAAAGCCTGTTTGAGCCAAATGGAGCTGCCACTAAAGCCATGAAAACCTATGAGGCAAAACTTGCACAAACTCCTCATGGCTGGGCTGCGGGAACGAAGGAGATGAGTATCGCAGATCTCAAATTATTTACCGAATTATTTGCTTTCTTTTCAGGTAATTATGATGGCATTGAACCATCAATGTTAGATGGTTATGAGGTATTACTCGCCTATCACTATCAAATGGCAACAGAGCCGAGAATACTTCATCATTACCGGGACGTTACTCCTGACGACATAAGATGGACTTTTCTTCCAAATGCGTTCACTTTCTGAACAAGTTCAGTAAGATTACATAATATCTAAGTTAAAGTAAAATGTATTTAGATGATTTGAGTAAACATATCCT
>PABV01000017.1 GCA_002699425.1 Methanobacteriota archaeon | reverse complement strand
CTGCTTCGGTTAGTCGCCATTCCACAGCCTCAGCATATTGTAATTCTGGATGGATTCGGCTCGCATCATTTGCCCTTTCAACTGCAGAGGCTATATCGGCAAGATTTGCATCAACTGCAGCGATATTCCAACGTTCTCTTGTGGCTGTTTCAATTCCAAATGTCCAGATGCTAAACATCGTGAGTAGCATAACTCCCACCAGAAAAGTAAACACATATCCAAGTTCTGTAGATGCAGCGCTTTTATCTCTTGAGATTTTATTGAATTGCATCACGTGGCCTCCGAAATTAGCATTGATAAATCAGCAGATTGGAGCGTGAATAGTATTTGCTCACCTCCGGTGTGCCAAACCGTTTCTGCTGCTGCTTGGGATGGGACTGGTACCCAACCTGCATAATCAGTAAGCAATGTAAGCTGTCCAGGGAATGCCGTCCAATCCTCACTACTGGCGAGTGCAGAGGCAGATACATCGCCCAATTGCTCACCATATGGTCCATACCATCCTCTCCTCACTTCGTAAGCGCTGTATGAGGCCAAACTTTGCCTTGATGTAAGTTCAATTTCTCCATTAAAATATCCCTGTCCAGTGGTGCCTTGGGCAACGGGATAAAGAGAGGGGATAGTTGCTGAAAACCTTGGACCGGGTCCTCCTCTTTCCGCAGGAACACGTAACACAACAGGCTCAAGTTCAGGATGGTTGGTAACCACTGCACCTCCGGACCACGCAACTTCAAGTCCGCTGATGGAGGATGTGAATTCGTAACTTAATCTGGAGAGATGAAATGCCCAACCACTTGAAACAGCCCCGTAAGGCGCATTTTCAGTTTCAGCAAAAAGAGTGATTGACATCCCTGAAAAATGGGATCCATCTCGCCAACTTCGAATGATATCGGCTTCACCTCTTCCTTGAACGTCTTGCCAAGGAGCCTCTACTTCAATCCATCCCGAAGCAGAAATATTGAGTGAAATACAACGGTTCTCACCATCTCGTTCTATCATCATGATACCGTTTGTCCCAGATTCATAGATCAATCTTGAACTGTCACCGTCAACAATCTGAAGATGTTCCAAATCACCTTGATGGGTGAACGATGTTGTTAATTGCGAATCATTATTCCATTCAGAAGTGGTATCATTTATCCACAAAAGTTGTTCACCAAGTAATTGCATTGTGTATGTTCCGTTTTGGGAAAGGGCATATTCTTGTCCACTGAGTTGACCTGTGTCGAGAGCAATATTTTGGAGAATCCCCTCATTTCCTTGATGCCATTGGATTGTTACGGGTGATGATGTTGAAACAATCAATGCGTTATCACGATCAATGGGAGGCCAATCGATTGTGAGAGATGAATTTCCTGGAACTGATACTCCACCAAGTCGCCAATTGAGATTCACTCCATCCTGTGATGGGTTATGAATGCTCAATTTCCCATCTAATTGAGGGGGGATAAATGATTGGCTAAGGTAAGAATCGTCAAGGCCTGCGATGTTCGTCCTTCCTTGGTTTCCTTTAACCAAGAGTAGTGAACCCTCGCCACTTGAAGTAAGCGTGATAAGTTCAGGTTCGGTTGCATTGAAGGTTTGTGTCCATGAGGCTACCTCAAGTGGGTGTTCAGGCTTCAAAATGATGTGAGAACCATCTTGATTTCCGCCACTCCAGGTGATTTTGCTATGAACTGGACTTACAAAGTGTATGGTTTGTTCACCCTGTGTTATTGGAATATGCCACGTTCGCCCAAGTCCTGACAGAGGATTGGGGTCAATTGGTGGAATATGAGTCGCCCCACTTTCGCCTTTGTAGCCTATGATTAGCAACTCATGGTCTGAGCTGATTTTGGAAGGATTATCGATAACTTTGGTTTCACCCAATTTAATCTCGTGACTTTTTCCCTCCATTTCATATGATACAGGGCCTAGTGGGATGGTTAATTGTGGCATTGGTGTTACAATTATTTGATCAAACAGGTCTAGGTGCGAATAATAGAAGTGATTATCAGGTCCAAGTCGCATGTCATCCATACATACGCATTGCACTTTCGTAGCAGGATGCCTTATCTTTATGATATCATCAAAATCCAATATATCATCCATTCTTAGTGAATGCCCTTCAGCCCATGATGCTGAATACCACATTCCTCCTCTGAGTTGATCCCAACTGATTTCCCCGTCCAGAGTTGAGAGTTCTACTACCTTCTTGTCTCCTGGTAAACCTTGTTCACTTAATTGGTTAATTTCATCCGAAAGAATCAGCATTTGGGCTTCCATGTCGTGTCTTTCAATACTACCTTCCAATTCTTGGATGACGGGTATAATTGTCAAAAGCATCAATCCAATGATTGACAAAACTCCACCGAAAAGCATCACTGTAGCAACGGCAGCAGATACAGATTCTTCGTTTCTTGAGTGATTAGAATACATCATGTTTCTATCACCACGCTTTGAAAGTCAACTTCAAGGTCGATTCGATTTCCTAAGTCAACGGTGAATCCATCCGAACCACTTGCACGCTCCCATGGAGAAATCCCTCGAAATGAATCACTGGTTCCTGAAGCGCGGTTCCATATGTAATCGCTGAGCCATATCTCATGAAGTTGGGGTGTCGTAATATCATCAAGGGTTGAGACATATGTGAACCGCATGTTGTATGCGGAATCGGAAAAGATTGTTTCAGGACCGTTAGAAATAATATCGTATGAAACTGTACCGCCTTTGGCTAATGAACCGTTTACAGAAACATCGAGTAATCTGATTGAACACCGAATTGTACCGTCAACTAACTCATCGATTTTCAGAACAGGTTGTTGCTTAATCTCTCTAGAGTCATTTGGGAACTTTTCTGTTCTTGCCTCATTAATCAATGTAATTTCATGCGTACCGCCTTGCATGTTGGTAAGTATTTTCAATCCAGAAAGTGTGACGGAAAAATGTTGATGTATCGGATTCATATCCTCGTCATAGACAATGAATAAAGCGTAATTATTCGTCCATTGTGAATGATTTAACAACATGGGTTCATCTGTGTTATTTATGGGTTGAATTTCCGATCCGTTTTCACCCTGAATAAAAATCCAATTTGGAGTGTTATTCATCGATTGAATACTAAAAGAGGACACATTCAGAATCTGAATTAAGGTTTTTTCAGTACCCACTAAATCTGCGGAAATCGTCCATGATTCAACATTCATGATTGGAGTGATGTAAGATGATTTTACCAAGAGGGTTTGACGTACTCCAGTCCCTTCAGGAGATGCGCTTACTACATCGATTCTGTCTTCGAATCTGTCAGCGAGCCCAGTTGCTGTAGACCATTTTGTGTTGTCTTCGAAATCTTTGATGTAGGGTTGAAGAAATACCCACACTCCTGCCATTACAGAAATAATCATGGCCAACATCATGACAACACCAATTACCTCGCTGACACCGGCCGTGTCATCATCGAGTCTTGACTTCGTCACATAGAGGACTGTGAGGAAGTTGTTCTTATGCCTTCACCAACTTTCGGGGAAAAAGTCACCCTCTGAGAACAAGTCCTCGAGCAGGATTTGTTTCTTTTTCATACTGTCCAATGTGGTGTGAAAAATCTGGTCCATCTTGCATAGAGATTGCAATATCTCCTTGAAATACTTCATCTAAGTGGTACAAAACTGTTGATTCGGCAAGGTGAGGTAGGTTATTTTTTTCGGACAAGTGCGTGAGAACAATCGATTTTGTCTCTTTGTCAACCACGCGAGTGAGAAATTCACCAGTTTCATCGTTCGATAAATGTCCTCCTTTTCCACTTATTCGGTTTTTCAGTGTTTGAGGATAAGGTCCATTCCATAAACGGTTGACATCATAATTTGCTTCCACAGAGATGTGGTCGCAGCCTTTGATATGTGTGACCATTTCTTCAGTCCAGGAACCAAGATCGGTGATGACGGCGGCACGTTTTTTTTGATGACTCGCTACAAAACATACGTTGTCAGCGCCGCTGTGGGGAACGGGAATTGGTAGTACTGATAGGGAGTTATCAAATTCTAGTAGGTCGAAATCATCAAAAATATTTGATTGAACAAGATCAAGACCCAATGCTCCAGCAGTTCGAAGATTACAATAGATAGGTGTGCCCCATTTTTTTTGCATGATTTTTGCGCCACCCCCGTGATCACCATGGTGATGACTAATGACCATTGCATCAATTTCGTTTGGTGTTATTTCCATACGTGCCAGTCTTTTCTCAATTTCTTTTCCACTGAATCCTTGATCGATAAGAATCTTCTTTTTTTCAGTATCAATTAAGGTCGCATTTCCTCTACTGCCTGTACCCAAATGCGTTACAGACATCCCCATGACCTGCTGTGGTATCTCTAGGTCCTTGAATTACTCTCTATGATTGGAGTGATTTGTTGATTTTATCCATGGATGATTATGTCGGAACATTGTTCCATCATTCTATTAAGCGTGATGTGTGTACCGAAGTTAGGGGGAGCGGAGCGTGCGAAGAAGCCAATCAACACTTCTCACTACAATTGCAATAATTTCTGGACTTTTATTCATGTCCCAATTCCCAGCAATTTCATCGGTAGCAAACATTCATCCAGATGAAACTACCGGAGAAAAACCTCCTTCCACGGACAGCGACAGAGACGGGATACCGGATGTTCACGAGAATTTGTTCGAGGAATGGTTGAATTGGACATCAAGCGATAACCGGGAAGTTTCGGTTCAAGGCATGGATAAGGACAATGCATCTGATGCAATGTCTGATTTTGACATCGATGGCCTCAATGCTACTGAAGAGTATTGTTGGCCTTATCCCGCAAATTGTACTGAACCTGGATTTGCGCGTGGATTGACGGGCATCATCGATGTCAATTCTGGAGAGAGACTTTACCTCGATCCAAGAATGGCAGATACCGATGGAGATGGTATGCCAGATGGTTACGAAGCTTGGATGTGTCAAGCATTGAATTATTTTAATGAAGATACATTTACTTACGATTGTCTGCAATTCAATCCACTCAATGCCTCAGATGCTACTTTGGACTATGATGAAGATGGCTTTGATTTAGACCGCGATGGTTTCATTTCAGAATCTGAAAAATTAACCGGTCCTGAAGAGTATTGGTATGGCGCTCCCAGTAACTGGACGACAGAATTAGATGGGCTACGTTGCCATTATTCTCCTCCAGATGCGACTGAAATAGCTTTTTGGCCTTTCCTTCCATCCGGTGATTTTACTGGTTTGTATAATTTACTCGATGCATGTACTTCAAACGAGACATATGCATTCGCAGGAGACATATGGTTAGGTACCAATCCGATTTCAGACGACTCTGATATGTATTTTTATGACTCCATTACTCGTAGTAATATTCTCCTCTACCCCAGTTCTGGTGACGGTATTCCAGATGGATGGGAAATTCATTTCGGACTTAACCCTCACAATCAAAGTGATAATCTCGTAGATTTGGATTTAGATGGATGGGATGCGAACCGTGACGGTTTCATCTCGGATGACGTTTCACGGAATCCAGAGCAGTTGGCTCTGGGCGAATCACTATCCTCAGTTGAGGAATACAATGTCTTTTTGGATGATCCGAATGGAGATAAAACAGGTACGCCAGTAATGGCGGGCCTTCGGTCAGTTACATTGCAGGCATCCGATGGAACATTAGCAAGTTATCCTCTCACGGCTGAACTCGCTTACACATCTTCAGATCAGAGCGTTATCCATCATGACACACGAGCAATACATGCCGAAGATGGATTGATGTGGGTCGGAACAAAGTTAGGCGTAACTCTATTCGATAACCCAAACCAAGTTTCATTTGATTTCCTTTTACCTCAAGGTCACGATTTGAATGAAATGGTGATGGTTGGTGAAGGGGATGCAAGAAGCTTGGTCATGCTCACTGCAGGTGGTATTTGGGTGGCCGAGATACTCAGTGATGGCGACTTGGCTCCTAGTGAGGAATGGGGCTATCTTGAAGGCAATTTTTCGACAGGTACTCGATTAATTCAAGATAGTGGGTCCGCACATATTCTTGGTCTTGGTTCAGATGGTTTTGGAAAAGTTATCGAAGTCGATGCNTCTTCAAGTATTTCCAACATTTGGGATATTGGCGAGCCTTTTTCAGAATTTATTGATGATGCTAACGTAACACCAACATCAGTCGTTCATGTTGAACCTGCAAGTGGAACACAAGCTTTGTACATCGGCTGTGAGTTTGGATTAATCGCTTTAGATACTCCTACTGGCCGGGACAGTGCGGAACCCTATTGGGTATTTTTTGGTACAGGAGATGCCGCCGATGGCAGCATCAATTTAGACCGTGTGCGAGAAATTGATTTAGATGATGGCGTAATTTCTACTCCTGATATCTCTACCGATGTTAGAGATATNGTAGCAGATGGCCCCTCTGGAGGTGTNGACCAAATTATCTGGGTGGGCACGAGGTCGGGTTTACANAAAATCGACCTCATGACCGGTGAAATTTCTCACAGTGGCTCGCTTGAGCACCCAGGATTAGATGGGAAAGTTATTCCGCAAGCAAATAATATCTATTCCATATACACCACTCCTGCCAATGTTATCCTTGGTTCCAATTGGGGAATGTGGTCTCTCGTGGGCACCTATTCGACGATTTACGGAATGAGCAATCAAGAATGGATACCAGGAAGAGTTGGTGCGCTCACCGTCGCTGAAGTAAATGGAGAGGATACAATTTTNGCAGCCATCAGTCCTGGCCGCTATTCAAACCTTGAACTCATGGACCCGTTGTCAAATGATTCAGATGAAGATGGNATGCTTGACGGTTGGGAAGTTAAGTACGGTCTTGATCCGACCAACCCGTGGGATGGATTGCAGGATACTGATGGAGATGGTGTAAATTTAGATGATGATCCAATTCTAGAGAGAAATTGGACCAATCTNGATGAATATCGATACAAGGCGACAACAGAGAATGGATTTGATACCACAGACCCGAACAATGTAGATACTGATGNTGATGGAGTAAATGATGGAGCAGAGTACTTCGGTTATTATTTTGATGAGTCTTTGTTGTGGTGTCATTATGATTTGAATATGCAATACATCTGTGATTCAGAGAAAGGAGCCGCTGCAAATACGACCTATCGAAACACAGCAGGTATCGATAGACCGCTTGATGCGACCAATCGGGACACTGACGGTGATGGCATGTCGGATGGCTGGGAGTTAGAGCACAGACGTTGGGTCGGTCAAGATTTTGTTGGTGGCAGTAATTGGACTCTTGATCCATTAAGACCAGACGACAAAGATTGGGATCCTGATAATGATGGACTTTCTAACCTTTGTGAATATCAGTGGACTAGTATAAAGGAGACCGCTATCGCTGGTGGCTTTTTTGATACTCACGGAGAATCACCTGAAGCGGCAGAATTGTGGTCTGATGGAGATCCAAATAGCCCAGATTCAGATGGGGATGGTTTACCAGATGGTTGGGAATCTGCAAATAAATGTGTTTGGCTACAAGATCGCCAAGGCATTAATCCTCTGAATAGTTCAGATGCGCTTTCAAACCCTGATGGNGATGGTTATGACATCAACGGTGATGGAATCCTATCTCAAAATGAGGCTTTCGTGAATTGGTTGGAATACTTTATTCAAAATAATTCATTCCAAGATCTTGGCACTCTCCCTGAGGGATTCACTACGGATTTGTTTTCTAACCTCGGCCAAACCTTGGCNGTCCCAGATGGTATGAAATTTATCGACCGTGCTGGTGATTCTTATATCAGCGGTCAAATTGAGATAGAGAGAGGATCAACAAACCCGCTGAGCAAGGATTCTGATAATGATGGTTTACCAGATGGATGGGAAATTTGGCATTCTAGGTGGACCGGTGATAATTGGAGTTTGAATCCAATTGACCCTGATGATGCGTTTNTGGACGCAGATGGAGATGGTCTACTCAACTGGGAAGAATACAACAGTATTGATTCCAACTATTCAGAGTCAAATCCCAATAGTAGTGCTCCTCAATATTATGCCTATTATAATATTCTTAACGGAGATTATACGCTAAGGTTGTGGGACCAAGGTGTTGGAAAACCATCATTTGGATATTTTATTGATGAAAGNGTGAGACTTCAATCAGGTTTGACTTGTGACCCAAACAACCCGGATACGGATGGAGATGGAATCATTGATGGTATCGAGTTGATGTTTACTCAATGGGATAATACGCTTNAAACATGGACCTTGAATCCTCTCGTGTCTGGCGATGGGCAATATGATGGNGATGGNGATGGACTTCTCGACATCCAAGAACTTTCAGTAGGTGACCAATTACCAGCTAATGGAAATACATATGTTGGAGGAACTCCGGTTTTCTTAGGGTCTGGCGACTTGTATGAAGGATTGAATTTANNTCGAGTACAATCTATCATCGAAAATAAAAGCGATAGAGGTTATCGATGGGTTCCAGATTTCACCGATTGGGCTGGTGGCGGTGGTAAATCAGACGTGATGAGTTTCTTAGAGAAGATCACAGATCCAACACTCGTAGATACTGANGGTGATGGCATGTCAGATGGCTTTGAATACTGGTTTGCTGATTATGACAATATTATTTTGAGTTCATGGACCATGAACCCNCTTTACAATCTATCGCTTATTTTTGAAACNTTGAATCCAAATGCCCCAATAACTCTAATNGGGAGAAATGCCGATTCTGACGGGGATTCACATGATTGCAATCAAGATGACGTTCTCTCTGAAGATGAGATNTTCACTAATTTCGAAGAATACAGAGCAAGAGAGGTTGGAAAATATGAGCAGCGATTNTCNCCTCCCTCATTGACTGGTTTTGGCATGGATGCTGCGGAAGCGTTTGCAGAAGAAAACAATGTTGAAATCGATGAAGCCTATGCTGCCATTGAAGAACAATACCGATCATTGCCTGGTATGTCNGTAAAAATAGACGGAATGAATGCCGGTTATTCTCAAACTTTCAATAATTCATTATTGGGTGTGAGTAGCCCTATTCATAAAGACACTGATGATGATGGAATTNATGATGGCTGGGAGTACTGTTATGCAGTTTATGGTGAGGTTTCTCAAAATTCAAACCATTGGTTCACAAATCCTGTTAATGCACTAGACATTTCTTATGATGGAGACCAAGATGGATGGTATCAACGAAGCGATTCCGATGGACCAGCTGAACAAAGGACTTGGGTTGGAACCATTCTAAATGATGATATTGGTTATCAAGCAACTGGGCAGATTATAGACAGCGNTACAACCGATTTACCGTTCACGAATCTTATGGAATATCAATACGGTACTCGGCCGGATTCTAATGACACNGACGGTGATTCAATTATCTATCGAGAAACACTCAATGGATTAGAAGTCACTTCTTATCAAAGAGATTGGTCTTACACTGATGGGTTAGAGGTATTCAAATTCGGTTCAAATCCAGCAAGCAATGACAGCGATTATGATCTTTTACCAGATTGGTACGAATATCGATTAGGTTGGAATGAAGGCGCTGACTCATTCGTATCTATCTTGCAGGTACATGTGGTTTGGATAGATGCAATTACAGGTAATGATTGNCAGGATGGTTCAAGTAAATGTGCTTCTCTTGGACTTAGTGGTATTGATTATGTTNGGCCGACGCTTACAAATGTAGAATTCCGACTCGATCCTGCTTGGCCAGATGATGCGCAACATGATCCAGATAAGGATGGAGACTACATTTGTGATGGAATATCGTGCCAGTACATAGCCAATACGAATCTCATGGAATTTTATGGAATCACTGATAATCAAACGAACATCACGAAGAGTACACTCATCGATAGTAGTAATTACCTCAAATGGGATCATGATCAAAATTTATCAACACCGGCTATTAATGTGACAGAATGGTGGCATTTGAGAGGCTATTTGCTCCATCTTGATGCCGGGAATGAATCGATATACAACTATTACAAGCTCCACAAATTGAATGAAAATGATCCATATTACGCATATATTCTCGATGATAATGATTTGAATTTCTTTGATGCTGATCCCTCAAATGATGCTGCCCTCCCGGAACTAGCGGGAAATCAAACCGATACATGGGGTATAGTTGTAAGTGACACGGACCGTAATCCTGAAATTGAGCAAAATGAACATGCTTATCGTTGGTATTTATTGGACTTTGATGGCGATAGTGTAGTAGATGGTACAAATATTCTCAATTGGGATACTGACGGGGACTGGCTTAATGATTGGTTTGAAATAGACAGCGCCATCGATTCTGGAAGCCGAAATGAATCTGTCTCGCCGCTACGCTATGAATTAAGATAGAGGATCGTTTATGTCAGGTAAAAGATATCAGGCCATTTTTATGGTTCTACTGATGTGTACCTCTTACCTCATTTCACCTGGAGTGCCTTCTGCTGAGGCAGAATCCAGTGGCAGAAGTTTACGTCACATTTACGCATTTGCTGACGGTGACGGTCAAAATATTGCAACTTATGGAGGTGGAAGTCCAGATACCTCTACGGTTGTTTCAATTCCTAAAGGAGCAAAAGTAACTGATGTTGAAATGAAACTTGCTGGAGCAAGTGCAACCGGTTGGTCTGATGTAGAAGTCAGTGATGTGGAAGATTGGATGAGTGGAGAATATACTTCCATCGACGTACGTTCAGAGGACTTGACGCTTGGAATGCTCAATCCTGAATTATCATTTGAGTCATTTGGATTAGATACATATGTTGATGCTCAGTCTACTGCAATTTACGATAATGGTAGCTTCGCATTAAGACAACCTCATACTTCGAATGCCACAGAAACTCGATTCTCGAAACAAGTTGAATTGCAAAGTAATGTTTTGATGAGTCGTTCACAAGGGGCCATTGTCAAACATCATGACTATCTCTTTATGTCAACTTGGATGGGAAGTCAATTCCAGACTATGGTCAAGCGAATGTTTGTTGATAATGCCTCTCTGGACACTACCATACACTTAGATCAAGGCAATTGTGTACTGCCTCAAGATCCCTCTTCTTCATATTACAAGGGATATGCCTTTAGAGATTGGGCATTGACAGATGATGAACGACTTTTTGGTATATTTACCACATACAAATACTTCTATTCAAATGCAGCACCGGCTGAATATCATCGGGTATTGGAATTCGATGTTAGAGATGATGATGTGTGGCATTGCTTACACTCATACGATATCTCACCACAATTTGGGGATTATACGGCGCTATCTTATGACCGAACTCGGGATAAGGTATGGGTGGTACATAATAGCCAGCATAAAGTGGTAACATATGAATTCGATAACGGCCAGTTTACTCGAGGTGATTTGATTTATACATTCAACACGGCTGGTTCAGCCAATCAATGCGGAACCAGCAATGGAATTACGCGTGGAATAGCAGTTCATGGTGATATGTTTTTCATGCGATGCCTGAAAGATAATTACTATAATAACCGTGACCAAATTAAGGCTTGGGCAATTACTGGTTCTTCTACCTCATTGATTCCGCAGCCATCACCAATTACCATTTCTTCAATGGGAACTGGCCTGGTATATGACGGGGAGCGATTAATTACAGTTGATTCTGGGTATTCCTCGTCTTCTANTTCATTAAGATACAGAGAGTTTGGTAGTGGTATCACTTACGATACAATCCCTGCTCCGGGTAGTACTACTTGGTATGGTGATGTCATATACACAGAATCCGACATAGTCGCAGTAAATGTTGAGTCATATTGGTCAGCGGTGAGCCAAGGTGATCGAGTTGATTANTGGATAAGTGCCGATAATGGTACACACTGGGAATTAGTGACATCCAATGAGACTATTCATTTTGACTATCCTGGTTCAGAATTGGTCTGGAAGATTCAACTTATTGGTTCGTCTGCGGTCTCTTGGTGGTTTGAAATTGAATATGCAACGGAATACTCACCTTCTGGAACTTGGTACGCGCCAGTACTTCAGGTTGGGACTTCAATTGGAAAGGTAAGGCCTGAGTGGGATTTCGAGTTACCAACCGGNACCAACATNCAATTTCGTGTTACNAATGATGAGGGTGTTAACTGGTATGATGCAGNAAACGGCCAAGAGTTAAGTTTCTCCTCGGATACTGCAAGTACAGACATTCAATATGCTATCACTTTATCAACAGATAATTCTGTTTTTACTCCACGAATGGAAGAAGTAATTTTTTGGTATGAAGAAGGATATCCTGACAAGCCTGAACTTGATGTTGGTAATGATGGGACCTTTGATTGGCAATCTATTCAATTTCTTAATGANTCAAGTGTCATTGCTTCAGATTCATCGAGTGTAGGTTCAGAAGTATCTGCTGCACCATCCTTGGTAGAAGCACTCAACACCTTCATACCGCAAAATGGGGAAGGCAACGTCGAGATCCCAATCGCTGTGAAGGCAGCCTCACCNGGTAGGGTAAAAATTTACGATTTGGATATCACTTACGAAATGGTGACGCGTGCTGTATCCGTTGAAGTAGAAGGAGGAGTACTCGTCCCAGATGGTATCTGGAGGGATTTGTCTGTTTACGTGGCCCTTGGCGATGGGNTCAACTCGGTCACTGAGGTTACAGCAGGTCTTGAATCCGACAATCTTCCATCAACTGCATTTAGATGGGAAACNGGCAATCAGTGTANTACAGTAAATACCGAACAAANTTTCGTGTTTTATGANTCTGGTAATTGTACACTCACAACAACGNCCTCTGGATTAAAGAAAATTACAATTCCTGTCAAATCAAATTGGACACTTCAAGATAATCCCTCCTCCGAAGCAATCATTTCTGTTGTTGATAATGAAGGTTTGAAAGTCAGTGATTGGACCTCAGATAATTTTGGACTTCGGATTGAAAATGACTTNCAATTAAGTGACCTTTCATTTTTTGATTTTAACGAACAATCATTACAAGATTATGCTTGGGTACGAGGGGGTACAAATCTAAGTATTTCAGGTACTTTCTCTTTCGAGGGGACTTCTTATCTTCCTCTTCCAGGAGAATTTGAAATTGTTGTTTCTGGACAAAATGTTACATTTGACGGAGANCCAGATGGCCCTGCTATCGAATTATTTCGTATCGGTAACCCTGCTTTCGGTGATTTTGAGATTCTCGTACAAACACCTATNGAATCAAGCCCAGGAGGGATGCTTGTGACCGTAGCAGCAGACCTGTTGCCGTCAGGTTCTGTTCANATNAANCGTGATTTTAGCAATCGACTTCTGATATTCGATGGNAATTCCCCCCTTGTTGTTTCAGCAACTCCCAATGGAGGAGAGCGTAGAGCAAGCCCTAGTCAGNCGATATCGGTCATCATCCAGGATTCAGTAGATCCTCCAATTCAAATAACGCTCAATTACTGGCTGGGTTGTCAAGCAGGTGAATTTTCTCAGTGTTCAGATACGAACTTCAACGGCTTACCAGAAGAAAATGAATACATCCAAGTCCCTATGACAAACCCAGAAACACTTTCTGGTGGCATAAANNTATTCCAAGGTTCAATTGATGATTCTGTGCTCACCCATCGTCAAAAAGTGACATTTTATGTCACAGGTCANGATGGGAAGGGAAATGAAATCGCGAATGGGGGATTGCCTGTATGTCCGACAGGTCCTCCATATTGCGGATACTTTGCCGGTGAGATTGAACCAAGATGGAATCAAACCTTGGCAACTTATACTATTCGTGAAGAATTTAAGCCGGTATTGAATGTTGAGGAATCAACGATTATTGGACATGATGATAACCAACCCCTTCATCCAGGCCTGGATTACACTATTTTCCTGAACATGTCAGATGAGAATGGTTGGATGGATTTAGATGCTGTTCATATTTCACTTGGAGAAGATTTGGAAGANATTTCTACGACAATCTATGGAAATATNTCCATGAACGCTGATGAAGAGCCTTTGCTGATTCTTTCGAGTGAAAGTACCGGTCTTGCCNTGTCTAATCTTTACTCAACGCTNACTCCAGACCCGTTTTTTGATACCCATATTTATGCAGAAATTAAGTTCCAANTGACATGGTACTTCCCGGAGGTTTGGGATACTGACGGAGAAGAATTGTTTGTTCCTCTGGTGAAGTTGATGGACAAACCCTGTAATCTCGGTGAAGTTATTGCCTGTAATCAACCAGAGTTTGGTCTTGGTAATGACAAATGGAGTTTAGATAATGATTTCCGATTTGATATGAGTTCGGGCCAAGTACGAGCTGTTGAGTTAAGAAATGGTATTAACCACTTTCTTGAAGATGGAAGTGAATCAATTATCGGGGTTGGCCAAGCGGTTAGGTTTAGCGGCCGAGTGATGTTTAGCGAAGATGAAACGCCTGCTCCAAGCGGTAGCATGGATGTGNTTATTGGTGNCTTTGAGAATGAGTGGCGCGTTGCAAGTGGCCAACTTGGAAAGTTCGATATTGATTTTCTTGTACCATCGATTCGAAGCGGTCATTTGGTTCTAACAGCGAAATTAGAGGGTTTACCGGGCTTGGCAACCTATGATCAGGCTGAAAAGCCAGTCTTGAGATTTGCAGTTGATGATGAATCTCCTTCAATTGGTGAAGTCATTCTCTCCGGTTATGCTCCCAATCAGGCCATCCCAATTTCGTCCTTATCCTCTTTGGAAGTAACTCTTGATGCAAGAGATAATTACGGATTTAGTATTAACCAACCGCCAATATTCCATTACGTTATCAAAGCTGGTAACGCAGAAATCGCTAGAAATAGCGTCCCCTTGAATGATATAGAAATTTTTGGTAGCGGTGCGGATGATATAATTTGGTCCTCCTCAATTGATTTATTAGATTCTGGAGCAACATCGATTCTTCCATCATACACGCTGGATGCTTGGATAACAGGAACTGATGCTTCAGGTAATTCTTTTAGCCCAATTGAAAATAATATTGAGAATCCTTCCGCATCGTGGAATTTCGCATTATCCGGACCAAATGTTTCACTGAGGCATACAACTACCGTGTTGGAATGGTCAAACCCCACCCCATCCCCCCAGGATACCGTTTCGTTGCTCATTTCCATGTCGAATAATGGCAATAGTGGAGAAGTCGGTTTTGTACTTCAGCATCTATCTGATTCAGGTGAATGGACTCTTGCTGCCGAAGGTAATGTATCCATTAAGTCGGGTGATTCTGTGGAAACGAATCTTGATGTTTTAGCAAATGGGGAGTCGGGAGATTATCTCCAATATCGTTTATTGCTGATTGAATCAGGAGTTGAAAAAGACAGAATGTCTTTACCGCCTTTGTTGATTAAAGAATCAGTTATCAGAGATGGAGCCGCTTTAGGAACACAGATTTCTGAGTACAGTTTTGCTGTTGTCATGTTTGTGATTACACTGCTTGCCATGTCATTTGGAGTATATCAGATGGTCATAATCCGTCGGATCCGTAGAGGAGAAGACATTAACCATGCCGAAGAAATCGAGACTGATTATGAAAAATCGATTCCGGATTTAGCGGCTGCTGCTGTTTCAGATTCAGGCTTACATGCACTTCCTGGTGCTTACACAAACCCCGTAATGCCTCAATCTACTGCGATGATACCTCCTCTTCCTAATGGTCAACTGCCACCTGGTTGGACGATGGAGCAATGGCAACATTATGGGCAACAATATTTGGATTCACTAAGGTGATTGACTTGTCATCTGAATCGATGGTGACCCTTCAAGAACGGATGGTCCATCTGACAGAACAACTATCAATGCCTTTGATCGAGGTAAGTTTGATTATTAATCGCTGGATTAAAGCCCTTATGACACGATTAGAAGAATTGGCAGATGAGCATGATGAATCTCTTCCCGAAACTGTAACGTCTCCAATACCACTCAAAGATAATAACAATGAATCAAATAATTTTAATTACGATTTAGAACGAGTTTTGAAAATGGTTGACGACGACAGAATGGATATCTTAGACACACTCATTCGTGTAACCATTGAAGAAGAAAAACTTAGTCTTATGAGTGCATTATTATTCATGAGAAATTGGGAGTATGAGATGAGAAAACGTCTAGAGCAAGTTCAAAGACCAGGGCAATTATTTTCCCCAGTAACTTTCGAAGACGGCTTTTAGGTGATATTATGCGTGCCGTATTCATTTCATTTGTTATTCTCTTGAGCGGTATGAGCGGGTGTTTCGAAGATTCAGTTATCGCTTCAGAAGATAGAGGCGTACCAGGCGGTCTCGTTGTTGCCTGCCTCTCACCAAGCATCCCAAAGATGGTATTAGAGATAGACTACGAAGAAGGATATCGCCCGCATCAAGATTCTGTTGACTTGCTCAAAACCCGGCTTTTACAGGTTTGTGATAAACCAGAAGGCATCAGTTTTGAGTTTAGTCAAGTAGATTTTGGAAAATCTAACTCTCTAAGCGCTGACGACATCCGGGAAATTGGAGCCTCGTTTAGAAAACACTCACCATTGGCCGTGGAAGGAGAATTAAGATGGCATGTGTTATTCCCGGGAGGCACATACCAAGATGATTCAGTATTGGGCGTGGCAGTAGACGCCTCTACAGTTGCTCTTTTCGGAGATTCAATTGAAGAGGCAGAACCCCCAATTTTTGCTCGACCATCGGCTACAGAAATTGAAAAGGCCGTACTTGTTCACGAAATTGGCCACCTTCTTGGCTTGGTAAATCTTGTTTATCAATCGCCTGTTGACCATGAAGACCCCGAACATCCCGGGCATTCTAACAATGAAGACTCAGTGATGTATTGGGCAGTCGAAACAGTCGGTATCGCTCAGTTTATTTCTGGAACTTTACCCAACGAATTTGACCAAGATGATCTCAATGATCTCTCAGGTATTTCAGATGGGACTATCGAAGTGAAGCATCAATTGTATCAAATTTGACCAGTTTTTTGAGAAACTAAAACATTTGATTCAGTCCATGCGTCATAGATTGACCATATCCAAAGGAAAACCCAGAGAATCACCGTAAGAGCAAGCGGTAATTGGAGTAGTTTTGCATCCATTCCCTTGCGGTGTTGTCTATTAAAATGCTGACCAAGAAACAAAAATGGTATCGCGGCCAAAACCACGGCAACGAGTGGTCGAAGTGTTCCCCAAAAACCGATACCACCGGTTATATCTCGAATTATATTCAAGAAAACAAGACGCTGTTTGGTCTCTTCGGTCGGTACGAATACCTCAATCTCTTCTGACACTTGACCTGTCTAATACCCTCTGATTTCTAACGTTATGGCAGAACTGTGAAGAGATATTCTGTTTTCCAAAGGGTATGTCTCCTCCTCGAATTCTCATTTGTGGCTTTGAACCCTTTGGAGAATGTAGTGAGAATATATCTGAACAGGTTGCAAGAACTTTTCAAGGAGGATGTCTGCTTGGAAGAGAAGTTGATGTTGAGATTCTGTCGGTCTCTCTATCAGGTTCTATTTTGCCGAAACAAAAGATGTCACGCACCTCATATGATGCGATTTTATTGATGGGTGTTGCGTTGGATTCCAAGGTCCCACGTATAGAGTCAAGGGCACAAGACAAGTTAGATTTCTCTATTCCTGATAATGATGGTAGAATCGAACAAGATATACCGATCTCTGGTAAGGGAGATTTGTTTTCAGTTGTAGAACTTAAAAGTTGGAATCTCAATGTTTTACCTGGTACTCCTGTACTCTCATCGGATGCTGGCACCTATTTGTGCAATGAAACCTACTATCGAACTCTTGAGGTTTCCAATAAAACTCCGTGTCTATTTCTCCATCTTCCACCTTGGGAACAAACCGAAGAACTCGAATCCTTAGCTTCTCAATGTATTGCTCGGATGCTTTCGAAGAAATATATTGATGTCGCAGCCGGAGTCATCGTCAATTCTGATTCATTTCTCGCTGCAAAGAGGGCATGTGGTGACATACATCAAGGCAAGTGGGAATTTCCCGGAGGAAAAATTGAATTTTCTGAATCGATTCCTGAGGCCCTCAAACGAGAGTTAATGGAAGAATTGGAAATTGATGTATCGATTGAAAATTTTCTTGGAGTGTGGTTTCATGTGTATGATGAAGTGACGATTATTTTGCATATACACATTTGCCACCTGCTTACTGATGATTTTTGTCTTCACTCACACGATGAAATAAGATGGTGTGGAGGAGAAGAAGATCTGGATTGGATCGGTTCTAATCATCTCATTATTCCTTCAATTATCGATCATTTGCATGCCAATGCCTGACCTCGCCATCCTTCTTCATCGCAAATTCATCGCCTATGCCTCTTGGTACGTATTGTCTCCCAGGATGCCATGTTGCAGCCTCAATCCATTGTGGTAAATCATCTCCAATTAATTGAATTTCAATTACTCCTCCAAAGGGTGTTTCACCCGGAATTGGAAATGCAATTTTACCAGCAGCAGCGGCTTGTCGGCTTATATTAAAACGAGTATTTCGGTCACTCAATCCGATGGCCATGTGATCCATTGTAGTATCCAATATTCTATGATCATTCACGATTTGAATGAAGTTTGACATATTTTGGTTCTCTTCAGTTATGAGGTGCTGCTGAGCACTTGGAAAGGTTTGGTTTTCATATGAACCAGTTTCAAATTCAGGAAAAATATTCTTGATTGATTGGATTACTTTTTCTGGGTCATCAGAGGTAGCGCACAAACTTGAGACTACAACATTGATGCCTTCATCTCTCCCGGTTAGCCTCATCTGGTCCATTATTTGTGTTATTTCTATCAGGTTTTTAGTGATATCAGGCTAAACTTACATGAAAGAATCCATTGGATTTACTTGTGCCGGGGATGAAAAGTACGAAAAAAAATAACACTAATGAAAACCGAGTTTCAGTTTGTGTTGTCGTACCTGTCTTGAATGAAGTAAAATATATTGCATCATGTGTTGAAAGCATTCTTTCTCAAACTTATCCTTGTGAAGTTCTGATTCTTGATGGAGGATCGACTGACGGAACATTGGATATTTTAGAAAAATATGCTCAAGATATAACCATCCTCCATAATCCCGGTAAGCATGTTGGCCCTGCCCGAAATTTAGCCTTGAATCATCTCGATAATTCTGTATCACACTGTCTTGAAATGATTGGACATGCAACAATACCTGAAGACCATGTTGAAAAGCGAGTACGAGATCTCGAAGAATTGGAACAAATTTTAGATCGGAAAGTTGGTGCTATCGGTACAAAGGTATTGCCTGTCGAAGATGTCTCTGGAGTAGAAAGTTGGATAGAATCGGCATTATCATCACCTTTTGGTTCTGGAGGTGGTCAATTTGCAAATTTTAAGGGTCAAGGGAAAACAAAGGTACCGGCCTTTGCATTACAATCCATCGAAGCATTACGAGATGTGGGAGGTTGGGATGAATCGTTCATCACAAGCCAAGACTCTGATCTATCAATGCGATTGATGAAAAAGGGTTGGCCCATCTATCGTTCGGACGTTTCTTATGTTCGGATGAGAAAAAGAAGTACCCTACGCTCATGGTGGTTGATGTCTCATCGGTATGGATTTTGGCGGAGTAAGGTATTACTATCGCATCCGTCGAGAGTTGACGTGAGAGAATTTTTGCCACTCTTTGGATTGATTGCATGTCTTTTTTGGTATCAATGGCTGATTCCGCTCTACGGCTTTGTTTTGCTTGGAGGTGGTTTAATCCAAGTATTTCAACGTCGTCAAGTGAATTTACTGTGGGGTCATCCCTTGTGTCTACTTATCTTACATACAGGATTTACTTTTGGCCTGTTCGATGGTTTGTTTCGCAAAGGTAGAGCAAGCAAAGACAGGTCTTGAGATACATGCATCGATAATGTTCATGAGGTCGATGTCTTTGATTGCTAACTAATGGAGGCAAGACCAGTTACAGCTATCGGTTTACTATTCTTGCCAATTGTGATTCTTAATGTACTACGATACAGCATTTCTCCGATTGACGGTATGTTCTCATATTCAAACAGATTAACGATTTTTGCCAATGGTTTTGCTTTACTCATTGGGGGTTTATTGTATCAGAGAACCAAACGTGTAAGGGATTATGAATGGCAAAGATCGAAGGCACTGAAGTCAACTAAAAAACAACTCAAAGCAGAAGAGAGTGGTGTTTGGTCAAAAGATGTAACGTTTGCAAGCAAGTCACAACCGTTGAGTGAAGAACTCTTATCCAGGACCGTCGGTGATATCAATCAAGAGCCGGATGAAATCGAATTAGATAGGGATGAGAAAAAAGAAGTCAATCTATTGCTTGATTCAACTTTGGTCATGAATGCAACTTCAAAAATGTATGACTCGGCAACGGGTGATGTTCAAGTTGATTCAACAATAGGGGCTCAAAGAAAATCTTCGTTTATGGATAATATGATCGATAAAGTTGGTTCTCTATTTGGAAAGAATGTAAAAGAAAAGAGAGAACAGAAGCATCAAAACCTTTTGCAAAAGCAAGCATCAGAAAATCCGACCTTAATGACCGTTTTTGAAAAAGCACCCACTCTCCCAGAAAAAGAAGGATTGAGCGCTGATGCTGATCTTGAGATGATGAGTATTAGCGATCATGGCAATTTAATTCAATCCATAAGTCCCCAGGATGGAAAAACATCTACGCCAACGACACTGGAGGAGATGGCAAGCATGTCATCAATGACTGCTCAAAATAATTTCCAAGCACGTTGCAGATCCTGCCAAAAAGGATACGATGGTCAACCAAGATATTGCCCCCATTGTGGAGTTACCTTATCGACGTGAAGTTGAAAGCGAATCGGATTTAGGCAGGGATGGTCGGGGATTGCTTTGTCAGACAAGCGAGATTATTACGAAGTCCTCGGCGTTGAGAAAAACGCTGACGATAAGGAATTGAAACAAGCGTTTCGGATTCTTGCTCGTCGATATCATCCAGATAAAAATGATGCAGAAGATGCAGAGTCCAGATTTAAGGAGATTCAAGAGGCCTATGCCGTATTATCTGACCCCGATAAAAGGCGCCAATACGACCGTTTTGGCCATAACGTTCCAGGTGGCTCTCCCTTTGGAGCAGGTGGATTCAACATCAATTTGGAAGATATCCTTGGTGGAGATTTTTTTTCATCAATATTTGGAGGAGGTCGTCGAAGTTCTGGAGGTGGAGCGGATATTCGTATACGACATCAAGTTACACTTGAAGAGGCTTATACCGGTACAAAATCTGAATTAAATTTAGACCTTCCAACTGAATGCCTTTCATGTCAAGGAACTGGTGCTGAGGGTGGGTCCACATCAACCTGTGGAACATGTCGAGGTCAAGGTAGAGTGAGGGTTCGTCAGCAAATTGGTCCATTCATTAGTGATGCGGTTCAGACCTGCGAAGAATGCCAGGGCTCTGGGTTTACACATGACGCTGATTGTGGTGATTGTGACGGGATCGGTTCTGTTAACCAACCTCAAACCATTCGGTTTGATATTCCAGAAGGCGCAGATAATGGAATGGTCATGCGCATGCGGGGAAGAGGAGAGCCCGCTCGAAGAGGGCGGGGACAACCCGGCGACTTGCATATTGAGATTATGGTTGAAGAGCATCCATGGTTTGAAAGAAGTGGCATGGATCTCATAATGTCCCTTCCGCTGGGATATTCAGATCTTGTGACCGGTTGCGACGTGACGATTCCTCATGTCGATGGTAAAGATCTCAAAATTTCAGTTCCTTCAAAATCCAATTCAGGAGATACGGTTACCATCCCTCGGCGAGGTATGCCTAGTAATCGTAGTAGAGGTAGAGGTGATGTTATCGTTTTGCTAAAATTAGTCATGCCAACTAAATTTTCTAAACAAGAACTCAAAAAGATCAAGGAAATGAAGCAGATTCTTGATGGAGAATTGAGTATAATCGAACGCATGGAAAATGACGCTAAGATAAGACGTCATTCTTCTTCTTGAAATCGATTTATCGCATTACTGGGTTTTGCCGCCATAGGGACCTCATTTACCATTCCTGAGATGTGAACGGAAACCATTGCGGCACTTCCACTGATATTCACTTGTACAAATGTTCTACTTTCGGCAGATAATTGGTCCAGGAAAATTTCATCATCTCTAGAAAGAAGACGAGGTTTGACCGATTTGATTTCCCATGGCTCTCCCTCCGGTGCTTCAAATCTCATTCCAGCAATTTCCCAATTATCTGTGCCCACCTTTATTCCAACTAACAAAGGCCATGAGTCATCATCAGTCAGTTGCTCATCAAGCGCCCATGCAGCGATATCAATCCCTTCTGTCATGTGTCTGAGCATCGGCTCTCCCCATGACAGAATGGCATCTTCCCATTCAAGCAGGGCTAGACCGGACAAAGACTTTTCAAGGTCTTTACTCGCCTGTTTTGCCCCTACTTCCTGAATTCTTTGTTTGACCCACTTGATTCTTTCTTTATTCTCTAATATCTCTGCGGCTTGATTGCGCTGTATTCTTAGGTTCCATGCAAGAAGAATCGCTGGAAGGAGCATGCCAATTCCAAGTATCCATCTCACTCTCTCTCCCCAAGTTACAGCTTCTTGATTTGGTGGGAACCATGGTTCTTCACCTTCATCAACTAATTCATAGTGTATGTCTAGTGTATACGCATAGACGGAAGCATTGCCACCCCATTCTTGCGGTAAAGAATCACTGCCATTGGGTAATTGTATGCGCAGAAAATGGGTGCCAAGGCCTAGTTGAGAAGAAATTGTGATGGATTTCATCGAAAAACTGGCATTGGTGGAATCCAGAGGTATCCATAAGTCCTGATTCATGTCCCAAATGGTCGCTTCCAGGTTACGAACATCACCTTCTATCACTACTTGAAATAAATGAATTGATTCATCCCAGCCACTTGTTTCAATACGGTACACATCGACATAGTCCATGATTGGTAATGATAATTCTCCGGATACCTGCGTCTTTTCAAGCGGCAATAACGGCCAAGATTGATTATCGGTCTGGTTGGTTTGAGGAAGCATCGCAGGAGCTTCAATCTTTTCGAGTCCATCTCCGTGGTCAATGATTTGATACTCAATAATCCAACTTTGGTTTGTGACGACCGACAATTCGAGTTGGATGGTCGATGGCATCGCCCAAATAATCGATTGACCGGCTTGATGGAGGATTGGATTACTCATTGAATTTTCTTGGACAAACAACTGCTGAGATATGATTGCATCAGAGCCTATGATTCTTGCTTCTTGAGTATGGTTGAAAGGGATCGAAATCACTTGAGGTCCAAAACCTTCAACAAAACCATTTGGCTGAGTTAACTCATGAATTGAATGCGTATCAAATTTTGATAGATTCATTGAGTAAAAACTTCTAGGTGATTGTGTTTCAAGTTGCAAAAAAATCCGATGCTCTTCGCTTGTGACAGCATCATGTTGGACGAAGAGTGAAGTGCTGGTTGACTGGTATCTCACTGGAGTTGAAATCTCAAAACTCTCGATAAGCCACTCATTCGTGAGGTTTTGTGCAAAAACACTGATCAGTAAATCATCAGATGATGCCATCAGATCAATCTTGTAGTGGGTTGATTCGTTCACTGTGTCGATGTGAATGATATCAGGCTGGTCTGATGTAATCCGACCTTCGAGAGAAAGTCCAAGTTCACAGGGACATAGAATTTGAGTGGGGATGTTGAGATGATCACTCTGTTGCATCGGAGAAGGTCGCTGATTGGGCCAATTTTCTTCATCTGGTAGCACCAGAATATAATCCTCTCCGCCGTATGACTCTAATTCAATTTGACCTTGATCTACATCTAGTGCGTAGTTGGATCCGTTGGCGAGGATTGCATCATTTTTTGAAATCTCGATGGAACAATTATTACAATCAACCCAGAGTTCTCCTTCCTCAACCGTAAATACGCTTGATGCCGACACGAAATTTGACAAGAGAAGAATTACCAATAACAAAGGTATCTCCACTCGCATGACACCACGAAATTGTCATCGCTCTTCAAATCATTCAAAGCATGAGAGACTCTCGATGGGTTAATGCAGCAATTGGGAAGAACCGTTGTTCACAGAGACCGACTTGCAAGGTCTTGGAAACTCGGTGATCGTACCCACCCTTTGTCCACTACTCCGGGAATAGTACTCCTCGAGGGAGATGTTGAACTCGACATCAACATGGCACCGTTTTCATGCAAAATGGAGAGAACATTGCCTTCGAAAATGTATTTTTCATCAAGGGCAAGTCTTGATCCTTTTTCCGAAGACCTTGGTCCTCACTATGAATCCTCGATAGGGTTTGTATTACCTCCGGTCCTTGAAGAAGCGAATGCGGGTGAAATGCCAACAGGCGATGACGTTTTAGTGATGAGTTGGCAAAGATTACGCCATGATGAAAGCATTCTCAAATCCGATTTACGTCCTTCCATCGTGGTACTCGTCGATGCACCTCAACTCACCGCACACCAAGGACGATTGGTTGATGCAATTATTGCCATTAAGAAACAGTATCCAGGGGCATTGCTTTGGACACCAGGTATATCTGGGCCTGACAACATTGCCTTACTGAGTTGGTTTGGTGTCGATTTACATGACATGGCTCGGTCAAGATTGGCAAAGGCGAACGGTCTCATTTTGACACAAGATGGTCCAAGAAATCCATTGGAGGGCGAATCATTGGATTATGTCGTTCATTTTGAACATGCCATCAACAGCACGAGAGCAGCCCTAGCGGGAGGATGGTTGAGAAATTTGGCTGAAAAGCAATCATTGAATTCCCCAAAAATGGTTGAACATCTTCGACATTTTATTCGTTCGACAGATAACATGCCTGGGTTATTGAAATCGGTCGTGGGTAGAGATTATTTGTTTGAGTGCTTATCCTCCTCTGGATTGAGTGATCCGGTGGTAAAGCATTGGCATCGATTTATGAAAAATACTTACACTTGCCCTCCCAGTGTCGAAAATATTCTGATATTACTACCATGCTCAGCAACAAAACCATATTCATACTCTCCAACACATCGAAAATTTATTCGAGAAATTGGACATAGTGGTGTTCATGAACTGATGATTACTTCTCCACTTGGCATAGTGCCTCGGGATTTGGAGTCTGTTTGGCCTGCGGCACATTATGATTTACCGGTCACTGGTGATTGGAGCATTGAGGAAATAAGCATGATTCACGATGTACTCTTGGGATTGCTCAATAGACACTCCTACAATGTCATCATCAATCACACAAACATACCCATGCCCGATCTAGATATCTCTATCATATCAACAGCAAGTGGTGAATCTCCTACATCAGCCGCTGCACTGGAACGACTTCGCAATGCTGTGAGGGAACAAGAAAATTTGAGAAAAAGGAAAGGAGAAAAAATAAATCTTGATACTTTCAAAAGTATTTCCCGATTTATGTTTAACAATGATGCTTGGTTATCTGACTGTCGTATCAAAGGTAAATTTCCAGATTGGAAGGTGGAAAAAGACGGACAACAACTGGCGGTATGGTCTACAAAAAGAGGTGCTTTTTCAATTTCCAAAATCGGTTTGACGGTGATGCACGAGAATAAAACATTACCTGAAGTTAAGGTCAAGGATGAACAAAAATTACTTGGCGATTTACACCTCGGTTTATTGGAATCATGGCCTGATAATTTGAAAGTTGGAGAGGAAGTTTTGCTGATTCAAAAGGGCGTCTTGGTTGGGAGCGCTAGAGCCTTAGCCCCTTCTTGGGAGTGGAATGGAACTCCTGGCAGGTTGGCGAAATTGCGGCATAAACTCTCTTCAGATTCATCAAAGTGATTAATAAGAAGGAGCCGGTCGCCGCAGAACGAGGGCTTGTTATGGCACGAATGTATTCATCCAATAAAGGCGCAAGTGGCTCTTCCAAGCCATATGTGGATGCTGCCCCTTCGTGGTCCAATACCAACGCTGATGAAGTGAAAGAAATCATCCTAAAACTTGCAAAAGAAGGCCATTCAACCTCAGAAATTGGAACTATTTTGAGAGATCAACACGCTGTTCCAAGTGTAAGATTGTTATTCGATGGTCGTCGAATTTCATCCATACTCGCTGAAGCATCCGTTGGTGGTGCCTACCCCGAGGACATGATGAATCTCATGAGGAAAGCTGTTTCCCTACTAGAGCATCTGGGCAAAAATCACAAAGACCTTCACAACTCGAGAGCCCTGCACATAACAGAATCCAAAATTCGCCGTCTTGCTAAGTATTATCGCAGAGAAGGCCGAATCGCTGCTGATTGGAAATACAAGCGAGATCAGTTGCGATTGATTGTAGAGTGATGCACGTCACCTTGATGTAGAGGCATTCTTACCGCCTCATATTCCGATGCCTCCACTAAAATCGCTCGATGTGTTTTCTTCGTTTTCAGTAACGAAAACCAAATTCATCGAATTGTGGGAAGACTCCGATTACATCGAATTGATTGCCTCAGCAGACACGAGGGGAGTGATTGGCCTTGCTAATCTCGAATTGGCTTGTCTTAGTCACGGTAAAAAATACAAGAGAACCTTTGGCCCATCATCTCGTCATTTGCCCAAAGACGAATCATTCGAGTGGCCAAACCACGATGGGCTCAGTATCCGAATTGTGACTGGTGATTCTTCCTTTAGAGGAATTTCGATTGAACAACAAAATGTCAGTATTGAATCATCCAATGTGGAAGTAGTATTCGAGGACTCGGATGGAACTCATCAGGGTGTCCTTGATTCATTGGGTATTGTGACTTTCTTGGTGAATGAAATACTCCCTCAAGCACCGAAAATAAAGCGCATGAGGCCTTTGATGCTTGCTGGTCAGTGGCTTCGCAAATCCATGGAAAGTAATTATGACCCCATATACATGAAATTGAGAGATGCATTGCTAGATGATGGACTCATCCGTTTGCTTCCAATGGTTGAAGTAGAAGAAGAAATGGAACTATTTCTTCCTTCGATATCACAGAAACGCTTTGAAAAATTGGTTAAAATGTGGCCAAAAATGGATTTTGAACAACGACGAACGAGTTTGTCGGAACTTGCTCTTCCAGCATTAAGAGATATTGACTTCTCAACCGGGCGTTTAGAAGAATTAATCTGGAAACGCGTTATATTTCCAGGCAGCCGGTTTGACTTAGCGACATTGCTATGGCGAATAGAACAAAGTTGGCCGCTTGATGATGAAGAGAGTCGGTTGCATGCATCAAATCAAGCAGATTTGTTAATCAAAACAGGGGAACTTATCCCACAATCTTGAGTACTTTACCACAACCGCCACACGGGATTTTTATTGGTCTCTCGTTACTTGTTATGGCATTTGGTGTGCCACAAGAGGGGCAATTGATTACTGGGAATGATGGCAAATCTTCCGTTATGGCGGTTCTTGGGCTAGCGATAGCGGTTGTCGCTAGGATGATCAGCAAAACTCCAATCGTACTAAAAATCACCAACGGAGGATAACCAAACCAAAACGTTGCAAATCCAAGTCCGAACAATGGTGTCTCGAGATAAATGGCTTTACGAACTCTATTCTTTGTAAGTTTGAGCGCTAATCCCATGATGATTGCAGAAGAAAATAATACAATCAATGATAGGGGGAACGGTGCATGTATGATGCTTGAAGTTCCAAGCCCTTCGAAGGTATAAGCATCCTCGGGAGATAATTGGTTCCCTGTTACTTTGATTGAATCAGTAAATGGGCTTCGAGTATGAGATAATTTGAGGCTTGTACTTCCAAGTATTTCTGGACCGGTAACGCCCGTGAGCATATCGGTTTCCAACATAATTTGAAGATCGTAATCAGCCCAGTGTGGGTTAGCCGGTTGGGAGATGATGAAACTTCTCAAGAAAACAGATTTGCTACTCTGATCGACGGCTTCCAGCGTTGTAATTGTGAGCTTGATGGGATGCGTAATCACTTTTGTCTCGCCCAATAAATCGATATCAAAATCTACAATTTCGAAGTCTTGTAAATTTTTTCCAAGTAACTCATCTGCTTCCATCGCCATCCCAATGCCTAGGAATGAAGTTCCGATATTACGCATTTGAATTTCAAATTCTGAAATTTCTACCTGATCGACAACCCTATTCTGTCGGTGTTCATCTCCAACAGAACCAGCAGAAAACAGAGAGAGAGATTGGGAAATTTCAGATTTTTCTCGACCGATATTATCCAGACCCCATCGCAACCAGTAGGCCATTTGTCCTTCGATTGTGAGGCTTGTTTGTCGATTAAGAGCGACCTCTCCCTCCTCAGCATACATTTCCATTTGTATGGAGACACTTAGTGGAGACCCATCTCCGTTTGAGTACAGTGGCTCATCTGAAGGATAAAATCCACTACCTCCTCCGTCATCTCCTCCTGTGACAAAGATGTCTAAGGATTCAGTATGGGTAATGGCTTCCATACCGGGTTGTACAGTGATTGAAGCAAAGGCCGTTATATTCATTTGTCCAACTTTTTCTGTTGTCCAGGTCCAAGTAACTTGAATATTTTTCGAAGATCCTGAGTAGATGATATCTCCGGAAACCGTATCTCCATCAATTTGCAATACTATTTCGGATTGAGTAGCCATGGAATCACCCCATGGACTTTTCAAAAAGAGATGAATGTATACATTCTTTCCTTCAGTTTCAGGCTCTGCAAAATCCATTTCTAATATGGGCATACTGGCTTCGATGGAACTTGGGTAATCTTCATCTCCCCACAAGAAGGTCAGGCCTTGTTGACCATTGGGGGCGTTAAACAATAATGCGGATACGTAGAACTCCACATATAGCATTTCATTTGAACTAGCGATGTCAGATTCAGGCTCCACTGGGATGTCAATATTCAAAACTCCACTACCTTGAGGCAGGAATTGCCCACCTGGATTCGTTTGACCTGTAT
>PABV01000016.1 GCA_002699425.1 Methanobacteriota archaeon | reverse complement strand
TGACAAAATTTGTCAAGTAATTTGAGTAATTCATTCCTAGCTTGACGATCAATACCTACGAGCGGTTCGTCTAACAAGATGAATTCTGCATTAGAAGCAAGGGCCCTAGCAATTGCTGCACGTTGCTTTTGCCCTCCAGACAATTTGTTTAGACCCACTGCTGCTTTTTCTTGCAAACCCACCATCTCGATGGCTTTCTCAACTTGTTGACGTTGGTATTTTGTTTTTCTTTGGAACATATTTGCAGCGTTGACAACTCCTAGACTAACTAATTCTCGAACAGAGATGCGAATGTTACTGGAAATATTTGCTGCAGCTTGGGAAACCCATCCGATTTTCCCTATATTTTCTCTTGCCATAGGCCTTTCGCCGTATATTTGAATCGCTCCTGCTTGTGCCTTGAGGATTCCCAGAATGGTCATAATCAGCGTTGATTTTCCACTCCCATTTGGTCCGACGATTCCTACAAATTCACCACGTTGGATTTCAAGATTGACATCTCTGAGTACTTCTGTACCAGACCGATGAACGGATAATCCTTGAATTCGGAGAATCGGTGATTGAGATTCACCCTCTATCTCCAGTTCGGAATTTTGCATCACTAAACCCTCCGAGTAATTGCTTAACAATCAACCGCAGAAAGAACAGTTTATTCAAACCAAACTAGGCTTTTTTCGCCTTAGCGAATTCAAGGATGAGATATCCTACCATGCCAATAAAAACCGCTGAGACAAAAATAATTGGTAGAGAATCCACAAGAAGCATACGCATTCCTCAAATTAACTGCTTAAACTCCCATTTATTCATGAGCATGCAAGTCCTGATTTTAGACTTTCAAGGTTTTTCTGCATGAGAGTTAGATAATTGTCGTTATCATCTTTGGGTGGCATTTCCATTGTATAAAGCGTCTTTATCTGGATGCCATCGGGCATGCTGCTAGATACTGTTTCCTGCCTAAGACTGTCGAGCGAAGCGTTGTTTGTGTATTCTTCTACAAAGATAACAGTTAACCCCTTCTCTTTAATTTCTTCGACAACTTTGATGATGTCTTCTGGTGATGGCTCTCCCTCAGGATCGAGTCCATGAATTGTGAGGAAATTTAGGTCATATCGATAAGCCATGTATGAGTATGCATTGTGATTTGCGATAATGGTTTTATCGGTACAAGTTCCGCTAGATCCAAACGCACTTTCAAAATCACTGTCGATTGACATTAGTTCGGATTTGTATGCATCAGCATTGGACTTGAAGGTATCTTTACCTTCAGGGAAAGCAGAGGTTAGATTTTCCAAAACAACATCGATTTGTGCTTTGAAAGCAAGAGGATTAAGCCAACTGTGTGGATCATACTCAAATGCGTCTTCATCATCACCAGCAACGATTTCGCTTTGTGTATCGCTGTCATCTGATACTTCATTGCTCTCGCCGCCATGATCGTGGCCTTCATGGTCATCATGTCCTCCACTCATGCCCTCTATGGTCATATTGACTTTGTCAGGTAATGCAAATCCGTAATCGCCTTCTTCTTCGATGTGAATTATTACTGAAGTGCCTCTATCATCGACAAGGAATATGAAAACCTTCAATTCTTCTAGGCTTAAGAATCCATCATTATCAGCATCGGAGTGATTGAATGCTTCCCTTATCATTACCTCTTCGTAATCATCGTGATTTTCTTCTTCATCCCCATGGTCGTGTCCCTCATGGGTATCGCTTGATTCATTGCTGTGGTCATGTTCCTCATGAGTATCGCTTGATTCATTGCTGTGGTCATGGCCTTCATGGTCGCGCTCATCATGGTGTTCATCTTCCCAAGCCTCCATTATTTCATTGAGTGATAACTTACTATCGTTGTTCATGTCAAAATCTTCTAATGCGTGTTCAGCAGTCATTTCATGTTCTGCTTCCATCCATTCATGTCCAGCATTTTCACAATCTTCCTCGGTTGTATATTCATCATGATTCTCATGGGTTGTTGTGTCATGGCAAACTCCTTGTCCAGTGATCTCCATCCACATATGTCCTGCGGTTTCACAGTCTTCCTTGGTTGTATATTCATCATGGTTCTCATGAGTTGTTTCATCATGACAGACATGTGATTCCTCGCCATGGTCGCCATGGCCGTGTCCGCCTCCGCCTTCCTCAGCGGTATGTTCGACATTATTGCCTGCCGAATCCTTGAGGTAGTGCTCAGCAGCTTCGAATTCGTATGGGCTATGTGCTGTGAAAGCAACAAAGCCAGTCATTCCGGTGGTATCCAACTTGAAGGATGTAACATCGCTGTTTTGATTGACGGTCCATTCAAAGCATGAGCCCGTTGAAGCGATTGACGTCATTGTTTCTCCATCTTGAATANCAGGACAATCTCCCTCCATAAGGGNTTCAACACCGCCTTCTAGGGTCTCGATTGTTTCTGCATCTGGTGAGTCTGCTGAGAATAGAACAACCTTCATGCTCGGGTCTGCATATCCTCCATCGACNTTAGCCATNGTCCAGGTATGTGAAGTGTCACTAACATTGAAGGCTCCTGCCCATTCAAANGGCCCGTGGTGGTGGTGATGTGCTCCTGGCATCGGCAAGACNGCTAAATTGAAGTCTTGGTTATCATTGTCGGAGAATTCAAGGACATACTCTCCTGCTTCAAGGTGATAAATTGAAACACTGGTTCCAGAATTACAACCAGCAGGATTTGAAATTTTGTCTTCTGCTTCCAAGAAATCGTGTTCCTCATGGTCATGTNCCTCATGGTCNTCTCTTGTTTCGTTTGCGTGGTCATGTCCNTCATGGTCATCTCTTGTTTCGTTTGCGTGGTCATGTCCCTCATGGTCATGTTCTTCGTGGTCGTGTTCACGTAGGTCTTCAGGGCTAACTTCCGGGAATGCAAGATGGTATGCCTCATACTCAGCGTGAATTTCTTCAGCACCATGTAGAGTTATCTTATTGTCGCTTGAATCAGAAGATAGCAACTCGCATAGTTTGTCTGTAAGTAATGTTTTGAAATCAAGGTCTGAGTAACCAGTTGGCATTTTGTGAGTCTGTACTGCCTTTGGTGCATCGCTTCCCAACGTAGACAACGTTTTACCGACCCATGGTTCAAGGTTAAGGCCGTGGTAGAAGAATAGTTCAANGTCATTAAATTTTGACAGATCTTGATTTGTAGGCTCGTAATCATGAACNGGAATACNTGACGGAGCAATCATATTGACTTCGACTAAGTCACCTGCTACTGCAGAAACGAGCTGTTCGACGTGGTATGTCGATACTAGTACCTTTCCTAATTGGTTGACGCTTGTGTTGCTGGAATCATCTTCATCAGACGAGTCACCACCCAAGCACCCAGCTAGGCTGGAAAAAATCATAACTGAACTCATCAACAGAACCTTGTATACACTGCTTCGCATGGGTTCTCGTAAATTATTATCTATTTAATTAAAACTATTAATTACATATTTAGGAATTATTATTAACAAATTCTAGTTAGGTACTTCATGAGCCAAATTATCTCATTTAGTTCAGACAAAGAATTCGCAACACAGTTAGAAGGTTTAGCNACAAAATCTGGATACAACAATCGCAGTAGATTTATCCGAGATTCAGTTCTTCATTTTTCAGAATTAAAACAAAGAGGGGAATTGATGACGATGGATGAAANCCTTGTTATCGAAGGTCATTTAATTGTATATTATCAACATGGTAAGGATCAAAAATTGATGGTCGGGAGAACGGATTCTCTTGATGTAGCTGCGTATCATCATAGCAGTAGAGTAGGGCATTCTTGCCACTCTTGTGTTGATGTGATACACGTAAATGGAAAAGCGGCTGAAGTCAGAGCGGTCATGAAAAAACTTCAGAACACCATCAACGTTGACAAAGTATCCTTTATCTCTGCACCTATTCGAATCGATGAAGAATGCTGCTGATTTAATCATACAGGTTCAAAGTGTAACATAATCTCTCCTGATTTGTTGAATTCCAGTGTTGGCTTGAATCCTTCATGGGGAGTTTCTTCGATTGCTTTCAGAATGTTGTCAAGAATATTTGTTGGAAGTTTAATGTTGAAACCTTGGCCCGTATCTAGGATTTTTTCTGCAAGTACAGGGGGCGGAATCAACCACTCATCGGCTGAATTTTCTGAATCGTCATCTGATTCTTGAACATCTTCTTGATTTTCATTATCATCATTTTCTTCTTCAGATAATTTCTCTTTTTCAACCAGCTCATCTTCATCTGATAATTGAGAGTCAGTATCTCCTATTTCAGATTGGGACTGGTCTTCAATCTTCGCCTTGAGCGTTGTAGGTTTATCCTCTTGGCTCTCTTGAATAGATTGTGCGGGTACAACTTGTTCCATTACACTGGTTTGACCTCCAAACTTTTGCATGTAAAGCAACCCATATCCAAAGGCCATCACGCCCATTGCAAGCCATGAAACAGCACGATATGTTGTGCTCTCAAACTCCATTGAAATCATGAACACGCTGAATAAAGATCCAAATCCTCCAATACCTCGGCGCCAGCTTGCGTCATTTTCTTCTTGAAAACCTTGCACCGAAATGGTTGATAGATATGCAGCCAAGATTGTCCATGCAAAGAGACCCATCTCAGTATTTTCAAGGGCCCACAAGGTCCCAAGAGCGAAATAGATNACNGAAATCATNCCAATCCGATCTAACCAGTTGAAGTAATCTTTTTGTGAATCAAATTCAAAGAATCCCCAACTCCAAACNTTTTGCGGTTTTGATGCGAAATATCCTAAGATTGCCCCTTCGATAAGCATGGTGCCNCCTGTAGCCAAATCAATGTACATTGTCTGGTCAAACGATTGTCGGATCATATTCCATACAGCGAAAGCATGAACAGCAGGTAATAGAATAAGTAATTCATTCCGCTTATTTTTGTATACTTCAATAGTGGTCCAGCCTGCTCCTAATACCGTACCAATTCCATTCACGGCTTCCCAACTGAATAATAACCCAAAAACACCCCAGAAGCTTAATTGATCTGTTAATTTAACACTCTCTTTTTGGAAATTGATGACGAGAGCATCATCAGATTTGAGGATCATAAATCGTGAAAGCAAACCCTCTTGTGCCATTTTTTGAAGTCCAATAGCATAAATTCCCATATACATTGATGAGAAGGAGAAGATTTGATCTCCTTCCATTTGAAAATTTGGATCGGTGTTGAATCCAATAATAAATGAGAAAAAGACCAGAATAGGTGACCATTTCAAGAATTCAATTTTCCCAGTAAGTGTGCTGTAGGCAACCATCATAAATGTGAGGCTCAAAAATAACCAAGCAGTCTCAGGTAAGGCAGTAAGCATCCCGATGAAAAGCCAAATTGAAGGCCAAATGATAGGGAAATTAACATTTTGACTGGTACCTTTCCTTGCTTCGAAGATACCAAAAGCCAACACAAAAAATGCTGATGTNGCCATTAATATGCCAGATAATCGNGGCAAGCCAAGTCCTGAAGTAACGAAAATTTCTACATCTCCCAAACCGAGATAATGCCATAATTCATAGATCACATCTCCAGGATTTGCCATCCTTGAACCAAACAAGATAAGGGCGAATGGGGCAGCGCTCATGAAAAATTGATTCTTAAATCTCAATGATGAAATGACTAACAGCACATACAGGCTCAAGAAAGCGAGACCGCCACTGGTATCAAGTAAGGTTAACACGAACAAACCAAAAAATGCCAATTGGTCCCAATCCTTGTTCTTCGTGTTTGAGGAAATTCCATGTTTCAAAAATCGATAAACGATAATCAGGGGAGCGGCGACAATCAATATATCGAAGATAATAAATGACCAAATTACAGAAGGGGTTTGATTTGCAATGTCATAGATTCTGAATGTTAGAGGCATAGTAAAACAGACAAGCCCCCAAACACCAATGGCTCTGTCAGCAGAACTTGGTTCTTCAATTTGAAAAATTTCATAGAAGATTAAACTAACAGGGAAAGCACACACTACAAGCCAATACCAAGTATTCGCTAATTCATATTCTCCAATTGAACTGAGTGACAAACTGATCAAAAAGAGAGGTCCTAAGTAAGAAATACGCGATAGTGGTCCCCAAGATTTATCTGAATAGTCAATCGTTTCTTCGTTAGCAACCCATGTGGAAGTTGAAGAATCAAATACGGGCAAGTTTTTATCGCCTGAGTGAGCCAGCCATGAGAAGAAATGCCCTAAATCCATCTCCTGTTGCTTGAATTGTAATCCAAGGTACCAGACAGTTAATGCAAGAATGAATAGCATCAAATTGAATCCATTAAACGAGATGGATATCGATTCCAACCAAGGTGTTTCCAGTTGTCCACCGAGAGTCAAAACGGTGGTGATAAAAATTGAAAAAGTTAGCAATAGGCTTGATTCCCGGTCAATCTGGTCTGGGTGTTCTTTCTTTGACGAAATAAACGATGAATATGTGACAAAGAATGAATAAACAACCATGCCCCAAGCAATGAGATAACTATCTCCCATCAAGATAGAAGGGGCACATACTATGATGCCGATTGAGGCAAAGTGAGCAATTGAGTTTACACGGCCTCTGGTTCTAGCAATTTCGCCTACGATTAAGAGGTAGATGGCAACAGCATAACCCTGGTTTTGAAAGTAAAACCCTGGAGCGAATAGATCTTGAAAAGTGAAGGCAATTGCCAATGCGATCACAGTATAATTTGCTACCCATTTCCTTGTTACAGTTGATATGAATAACATGTATGGTAATGCAAGCATAATCGCCAGCCAACCTATGACCGCAGGGCCTGGCTCGAATATTGACATGCTCAGTCCAAGACCAATAGGCATCCACGGAACACGTTGTTTGATCATTGCTGGGAAGAATGAGCACAATAAAACCAACCAAATCATGGATTGTAAGTTCAAGAAATTACTGAACTCACCCAACATCGATTCTCTGACAGGGCCTAGAATTAGAAACAGATCTTCATTTCTCGCCAAGAAAATACAGAGCGTTGAAATAGAAATCAATATCGCTGATGTAGATTCCATGAGACCTTTTCTGATTCTATCATCTGCAGCATACAATCCTTGAGCGATGATAATGAACACGAATAGTGAAAGTGCGCCACCTCTCCCATCAATGGGAGCATTTGAATTTAGGACCTCATAGATAATCGGAACCAGTGATGTAAAGACAAGTACAGATGAAAACAAAAAGCTGTTATCAGATTGCAAAGATAAATGCATGGAAAGGATGGTGAGTACGACAATAGAGCTTCCCAATTCCCATGAAATGACATTATCTGACCAATTAATCCAAGGTCCTACTCCTGCCAAAAGGAGAGCAAGTGGAATCAATGAAGTGACAAGCCATCCAAAAGATGTACCCGATTTAAAAGTACGAATGTACTTGGTCAATCCAAAAACAAGCGCTAATCCCGCTCCTAGTTGTACGTAAATGGCATTTGCTGATGGCGACCAATCATCCCCAAAAGTGGTCCCAGGGACCATGAACCAGTCGAATCCCATCGATGCTGAAATGCCGATAAGGTAACGACTCCCCCATAAAACACCAGTGGCGGAGAAAAAGCATCCAATGCCCAACAAATAGTCATGGACGGTTTGGAGTTCATCTCCACCTCTTTTTCTTTGAACTTCTACAAGTCCAAATGCCATGCCTGCAGAAATGATTCCACCCAGTCCCAATATGAGGAAGTTTTCGTTTGTCGCAGCATCATCAAATGCTATAGAAAAGATACCTGCCCAAATGGCCAATAGTGCGATTCCATACATGATCAACTGAGCAAATCTTGCAAAAATATCCTGATTTTCATGAGGTTGCACAACTTTCAATGTCGGTTGATTTGTCGCTTTTTGCAGTAATGAATCCTTATTTTCAGCGCCCAGAATTTTTGAACGAGAAAGTAACGATGGTTTTTCCGTCATGTAAACAAGTAAACCCATATAAAGATAAGTCTACTTGTTTAATACTTCTAAGAATCATCGGATTGAAGAGGATTCTCTTCCACGCCAATATCTTGAGTTCCTTGTGCGTTTCCGATAAATATGCTGCTTATTTCTTCTGTTTCATATTTATTTGAAATGAAACCCGCTATGACAAATCCGATGATGACGAGTACGATAAGACTCAAGCCAGCCTTGATGGCTAATCCGACTTCCTCACTCAATACTTCGGGTGGGGGTGCCTCAGGGCCTAATTTGATGTCTGCGGTTATGAGAGGGCTTGAACTCACTTCATCAATAGCTCGAATTGAAATGGTNTGNTTGCCTTCGATNNTNACNCCNGGNAGATGTTCAATNTGGTGAANGAGGGTTTCATGNTCCAGAGTAACNCTTGTNCCATANTCATAACTNTGCAAAGTTGACCAATCATCTCTTAGATGGTTTGATCGCCATTGAATAGTGTCTACGCTTTGTGTAACTTCAATCAGAAGAGCACCACCATCATTGATTTTGATCCGGTTATCTTTTGAAGGTTGATTGAGAAGCGTCAAAGTGATATTTTGATTGAAGTCATAGTTCGAGGATTGAGCAGCTTCCAAAACAGATTCTAATCCATTGACATGTCCATGGCCNTANACNTTNTTTTGACGATTCTTGTTTTCTAGCGGAGGGGGTNGAATGCCATCNTCNGGGCATGNCTTCATTTNNGAACATNTAGTGNCATTGGCGATANGTNGCCGTTTCNTGCATGATNTTTCTAATGTCAAAAGGAGATANNTNAGGNTTGGCTTGATACATTAACGCCGCAACGCCAGCAGCTCCTGGCGTTGCCATACTCGTTCCACTAAAAGCCACATATCCATCGACCGAATTTGCCTCTACTGACATGACATCTGAGCCAGTGTAAGCAACATTTGGCTTAACTCGCCCCTCTTCAGTAGGGCCTTGGCTAGAGTATGGAGCTATGCCTGTATCCTTGTCTAATGCACCTACGGTTATGACGTCTTCTGCTGATCCTGGTGTTCCAATTTGTGCTGTAATCGCTGTATTGCCAGCAGCAATAAACATTGCAATTCCATCTCTTACCATTTCATTTGCGGCGCGATTTACGCTATCTTCTTCGCTACTTGTCCATTCAATTAATCCAAATCCCCCAAGGCTCATACTTGCAGAGCGGATATTGTATTCAAATCGCTTATCACTTGTCCATTCCATGCCCGCAATCACAGTACCAAATGAGCCAGATCCTTCTGCATTAAGCACTTTCACGCCAACAAGTTTCGCACCGGGAGCCATTCCTACATGNTGGAAGTCAGGTGCTCCCGTTCCTGCTGTTGTCCCAGCACAATGAGAGCCATGGCCTTGGTCATCGTAAGGAAAAACTTCGGTTCCATTTTTCTGCTCAGGGTTGTTAACAGGATCATAAAATGCAATAATTTTTGGATCATAAGTGGCATCAACATCATCTANATCATCCAATCCTACGTGATTTCCATCAATCCCAGTATCGATGATGGCAACTGTCGAACCAGCTCCATCATAACCAGTTTCTTCCCTTGCTTCGATAACACCATGATTGGCAGCAGCATCTGCATTGGCAATCTCGAGTATGCCGTCCAATTCTACCATTACTACACCTTCTACTTTGGTAAGGTCCCAAATCTGATTGACCGGGACTCTTCCTGCGATGGCGTCAATGATTTTTAGCGTCCATTGGTGTTGAAAGTCAACAGATTTTTCCAGTAGCATGACTTCATCTTCACCCGGTTCGTGGTCGAAATCTACAATTACGGGTATGGTGTTTTCATCATCGAGAAACAAGGGGTGATCATGGTATTTCTCAACCATGTCTCCGATTTTATTTTTATTTTTATCGACAGTTGTGTTCACCCACCATTTTTCTTCATTTTCTTCGATTTGATCGCCGGTTACGGGAACAGATGCTAGAACCAGAGGCATGAAAAATAATAAAATCGTAATCGAAACGAAGATGGAAACAGGTCTGTTCATAGGTCCCACGTAATACCGTAACAATGGCCACATTTGAATCCTTCCAGCAATTGTCAAGGTCTATTTATATCGTAGAGGAAGAAGAATTAAAAAATTTTGAGTATTTTTGCAACCATTTGCAATAAGGTCGGGCAGGTAAGCATCAAAGAGTGATGTTCCTTGGGAGTACTGGTGCGGGAGATGACCGGGTCGAATTACGTCGCAATGCTTCCAAAAGCTGAGTCTGTTATTTGGGAAGCGAACGTCAATGGAATCAATCAAAAAGCCCTCATTCCTAACCATGGGATTCTTCTTGATGTTCTCCGTGACGATATCGGTTGTTTGGGAGTAAAACGTGGTTGCGATATGGGTACTTGCGGGTGCTGTGCTGTGTTGATTGATGGTAAACCTCGCCTTTCATGTATGACACTTGCTGGAGAGGTTTCGGATAGCGAAATCACTACCGTAGAGGGTCTTTCCAACGGGCATCAACTTCATCCAATTCAATCTATGTTCGCAGAGTGTGGAGGAAGTCAGTGTGGATTCTGTACTCCTGGTTTTCTCGTAGTTATTTCTTCTTTATTAGAAGAAAACAACAATCCAACAGATGCTGAGATAAAAACGGCTATTGAAGGTAATCTTTGCCGTTGCACTGGTTATCAACAGATTGTGGATTCAGTACATGCNGCTGCTCAAATTTTACAAAGAGCAGAAGCAATTGCAGATTCAACTGATGCCAAAGCAAACCCTCACCCGGGTTTGCCTGAACTTGATTGAGGTGTTGTCAATGAGTGATGAAATGCAAGGATATCGGCAACAACCTGGTAAGTTGCCGTTTGCAAAGCCTGGTTCTGGGGGGTCTGTACCTTTTTCGAAACTAAGAGATATGGAANTGATACCAGAAAGTCAAGGAGGTAAGAAGAATCAACCAAAAGGCCCTCACCACCATGACAATCTTATCACAGGCTCGGTGATTGGAAAGCGAACAGCCCTTGTCGATGCTCACTGGAAAGTGACGGGCCAAGCACCATATGGTGATGATATTCGTCTTCAAGGGGAATTGGTTGGTAAAATTCTCCGATCTCCTCATCATCATGCGAATATCATTTCGATTGATACCAAAAAAGCCGAGGCGATACCTGGAGTTCTAGCTGTTGCCACAGGTCAAGAATATGTGTCTCGTTTCGGAGTTCTTCCTGTCACTAAAGACGAACATGCTTTAGCGGTAAACAGGGTTCGGCATGTCGGAGATTTAGTGGCATGCGTTGCAGCGGTTGATGAAGAAACCGCTATCGAGGCTATGCGCTTAATTGAGGTAGAATATGAGGTGCTTGAAGCAATTCACGACATGCGTGCTGGCTTGGAAGATGCCTCGTCACCCATTCACGACCGGGGGAAGTATCACATTGGAGAATCAAATATCCAAAAAAGGGTATTTCAGGAATTTGGGAATATTCGTGCCGTTTCTGAATCGGTAGCCTCCTCACTATCCAATTGGGTTTTTGCTGGTGTCAATCATGGGTTCACAGAACCTCATGCAGTTGTTGCTGATTGGGATCCAAGTGGTCGTTTAACACTTTACACTCCTCAACAGGTACCTCATTACCTTCACCGCTCCCTTGCTGATGTATTGGAAATCCCGATGCATCAGATAAATGTTCACAGAACTTTTGTCGGTGGTGGTTTTGGTGGTAAATCTGACCCATTTCCTCATGAGATGTGTGCTGCAATCCTCGCAAGGAAAACAGGCCGACCGGTAAGGATTAACTTTGACAGAGAAGAGGTTTTTTGGGTAAATAGAGGCCGCCATCCCTCTCGGATTGAAATGAATCTGCATGCTGATTCAGAGGGTAGAATTTCAGGTATTCAAACGGACGCCCTTATCGACGGAGGCGGTTTTGCATCTTTTGGTCACGTGACTACTTATTACAACGGTGTTCTACATACTGCACCGTATGAGATTGGTTCTTTTCATTACACAGGAGCTAGAGTCTGGACAAATAAGCCAGCATCGGGTGCAATGAGAGGCCATGGTGCGGTGAACAGTCGATGTGCAGTGGAATGTGCGATCGATGAACTATCAGAGCAACTCTCTGTGGACCCGATTACTTTCAGGCTTGCAAACTTGTTACCTCCAGAATCCAATACAATCACTGGATTTAGAATTACCAGTATTGGTATGCGAGAATGCCTGCAAAGAGTCAAAGAAGCGAGTGATTGGGATTCAAAATTCAGAAAGTTACCGCTAGGCCATGGTATTGGAATCGGTTGTGGTTTCTTCATTTCAGGAAGTGGTTTGCCGATCCATTGGGACCCGAATAAATTCCCACATGCCACAGTCCATCTGAAAATCGACATGGATGGAGGAGTAACCATTCACACGGGTGCTGCTGACATTGGACAGGGTAGTGATACGGTTGTTGCTCAAAGCGTTGCGGAAGTTCTCGGCTTACCTTTAGAACTGATTCGAGTAAGGTCAAAGGAATCTGATACCTCTCCAGTTGACTTAGGATCCTACAGCAGCCGAGTTACCTTCATGAATGCAAATGCAGCGATTAGCGCAGCAATGAAAATTCGAGATGAGTTGTTAGCATCGACATCAGAAATCACTGGAGTTCCTGTCGAGAAATTAGTAATTGGTGACCGACGAATTTACAACAAAGCCGACCCCGCTGCTGGAGTCTCATATCTTGAAGCCCTTCACAAAGCTCAGGAAGAGAGAGGTGCGCTCATCGCTTCAGGCGCCTATCGAACGCCACCAATGGGGAAAACTCACAAAGGCGCTGCAGCAGGTTTGGCTCCTGCATATTCTTTCTCGGCATATGTGGCTGAAGTAAAAGTGGATGTAGAAACAGGTCAAACGAAAGTACTCAAAGTGTGGGCAGCACATGATTGCGGAAAAGCGCTTAATCCCTTATCAGTTGAAGGTCAGATAATCGGATCTTGTCACATGGGGATGGGCCAGGTACTTTCAGAAGAGATGGTATACGGTCGAACTGGACATCTACGAAATCCGAACCTTCTAGAATACAAGATTCCCACTGTGCATGAAATGCCTCATGTCACTCCAATTATTGTGGAAAGTAACGATCCTGAAGGTCCATTTGGTGCTAAGGAAGCAGGAGAAGGCCCGCTGCTACCAATCTTGCCAGCAGTTTGTAATGCAGTTTATGACGCCATTGGGGTTAGAGTGAAAGAGTTACCAATTACACCAGACCGACTTCATAGTTCGATTATGAAACAATGCAAAAAAGATGGAGTTGACGATCCACTCGATCTTTCTGCACCTCGATTGAAACATGCTCCATTACAGCAGAATCTTGAGAAACGAGCAGACGCTCATGAAAAGCGTGATTTGGAGAGGAAATTAGACCCTGATCGAGCACCTTACATGAACGGAGCATTATTCGGGTTAGAACCACATATCCCTCCTGAAGAACAAACTGATGATTGGTTGATTTCAGTCATTCCATCTGATGAATACATGAAAAATCCACGGCTGGCAGGTAGTGCTTGGAAACATATTGAAAGAAGACACAGTGGTGATGTTAATTGAAGACGCCTCCATTCAAACTCCATTTCCCTACGACCATAGAATCCGCTTGCGATATCGCTTCTAGTTTGCTGAAATCAGGAACGGATTTTGATTGGATTGCTGGCGGTACGGATTTATTGGCAAATTACAAGTGGCACATCAATACAAAACCTCATGTCATTTCACTTTCGAAAATAGCATCTCTACAAGACTTGTCGGAGTTTGAAATTGGAGCGATGGTTCGGCTATCTGATTTGGAAGATAGTGAGTTAATTCATCCACTCATAAAGGAAGCAGCTGGGAAAGTAGCCAGCCGACTTATCAGGCAAAATGCTACGCTGGGAGGTAATTTATGTGTTGATACGAGATGTTTTTGGTTTAATCAAAGCGAAGAATGGCGAGAATCTATCGAATGGTGCCATAAATGCGATTGCGGGACTGGTGCTGATTGTCGCGTTATTCCGAATCAAAACGAGCTCTGCGTTGCAACATATCAAGGAGATTTGGCGCCAAACCTCATGGTTTTAGGTGCAATAGTCCACCTTTTTGGCCCAGAGGGTGAAAGGAGTATGCCACTAACATCCTTCTTTGAATTGGATGGCATCACGAGAAACGTCCTCAGGAAAGGAGAATTAATTGGAAAGGTTACTTTTCCCGAGGATTCGAGACAATATGTAGGTAAATATCAGAAATTAAGGCTCAGGGAATCATGGGATTTCCCTGAAGCCGGGGTTGCTGCGGCCTGGATTCCGGGTCAAAGTGAAACACTTCGAGTCGCGACGACTGCCTTGGAAAGCATCCCAAGGATGCATGAAGAGGAAGTTGCATCTGCTAACGGTGATGCAATTGCCATTTCGTTGGCCATTCATAAAAATGTGAAACCGGTTAACAATACTTTTTTTCCACCTAGATATCGTAGGTCAATGGTGAAGGTACTCGTAAAAAGAGCATTGGAGGGATATTAATTTTGAAAAAAATAATCCCACTGCTCCTTCTGCTGAATATTTTGTTTATCCCTTCAATCCAATCTCAAGAAGCACCGGGTTATGCTTTACATTGGGAACAAGAAGATAACTATGAAAACGGCTATGAAATGAAGTTCACGTCAGCTTGGGAAGTTTCGTTCTCGCTTAATGGTGTAGTGAAGAATTCATATCCAGTGCCTATTTCAGTCGAATTTTCATACGAAATCGAGGATGAAAAAACCGATATCTCTGAAGGTTTTGAAATAGAAATCGATGCAGTCACGGTTCAGCCAAATAGCGAGGAAACTTTTGAAGTGAATGTATTTGCAGATACACAGATTTGCCTTCCAGATACCTCGTGTGAAGATGGTGAGCATGGTTCAGTAAAACTCTACGGATTACCCGCTTATGGTGTTCAGGATGTTCTGAATTTAACCATCACAGCAAATATCACCGCTCAAGATTCAAGTGTACCCACAACCGAACAAACGTTGTCTGTTGACTTAAAATTTGAACCAAAACAGTCGCTAAGTCTATGGCCGGATTGTGCGGGCGTGGTTGAGGCATGCGATGGTGAAAAATCATCTGCTACGCCAATTGAGAATCATCCTGGTTGGGATCTCAAAGCGGGCTCAGAAGTTGACTCTTACATTATTATTCAAAATAGAGGAAATAAAGATGATGCTGTCAGCAAACTCGATTTTATCGTATCTGGATGTCCACAGTTAAGCATCAAAAACTTTGAATCCTCTTATCCATCACATAACGCTGGAAGCGAATTAAAATTTAATGATTATTCAGGTTCAAGTTTCGCTGTGTTTTATGGTGGCTACGCCTTCACAATATCTCCTTCCTCATCTCATTTGTCAAAGACATGTACGGTTACAGTTCACGCTACGAGTGAGGGAACTAGCGAAGTGTTTAGCGCTTCTTTTACAGTTGAAGTTCGGTCAAATGCAGAATCGACCAACGATGAGGATAATTCTGAAGAAGCGGCTAAAGATGGAGGAAATAATATTTCCTTTGAAGAGAGCAGCTCGTTACCTCATGTATCCTTTTCTTTGCTCTTAATCACGGTTTTATCGGCGGCGTTTGCGAGAAACCGATCAAACTAAATTCGATTAAGTTCCAATGATGTTAACGAATTCCGTTAATCAAGCGGCGGCAACATATATGAGTGAAGCAAAGTTCGGTGAGTTAGTAGGTGCGGAGGTAATTCAGTTATGGCAGAATCTGAGGGTAGCAAACTCCGTTTCGAGACTTGGCTCGTAATTGGTTTTGTTGTTGCTATGATTTTGTCAACCACAGTGATTGTTGTTACAAATTCATCCAAGTCGACTGTATTTTCGGCCTATGTTACCGACTCAGAGAATGAAAATATTCAGCATCAACAGATATCCATCATGCGAGAAGATATTGCAGAAGATGGTTATGTTGTAGCAAATACGATGTCCACGCCGATGTTGGTAAATGATTGGCGAGAGCCGCATAGAACCTTGATGGTAATCACAGCTCCAGAAAAGCCGTTTGATGCTGCTGAAGCCGATGCTATCCATGATTTTGTGACCGAAAAAGGGGGTAAGGTTGTAATCGCTTCAAATTCGACCAATGCTCAAAGAGTAGCACAGAAATTTGGAGTAAGTTATTTCGATGCTCCGGTTGCAGACCTTCAGCGATATTACGAGGTAGAAATAGATGGACAAAGTATTCCAGATGACGTTCGGAAAACTTATGCAATTGCTTCTATTAACAAAAATTTAGCAGATGTAGATTCTTCACAAACGAGGGTTCCCTGTGACCAAGAAAATGTCGTGAAGGATGATTTAGGAGAATGCTACTTTCCAGTATTATTCCATCGCCCAACAGCAATCCAACTACTTAATCAAGGTGATGATCAAGACTCAAACCGAGATGTGAAAGTACTCGCCCATGCATCCCCTGGGGCTTATCTTGCATACAAGGATTTTAACATCAACGACCCGAAAAACCCGCTCCCTGGAGACGTACAAACTGGATACGTTGTGCGTATAGACTACCCTGGTATTGAAGTCGTGGATAAGGTGGTTGGCGAAAGAGAAGATGAAGTTCAAGTCACAGGTAGCATCATTTTTGTATCTGATCATTCGGCCTTTGCAAATCATCTATGGGACCGAAATACTGCTGACCTGACTGGAAAGCAACAATGCATTTCGACGGCATATGATGGAGATAAGCCTCACAATTGCTGGGATTCAGGTCCCGGAGGTCTTTCTGATTCGGCAGGAGATGTTGAATGGAACGGAAATAGTTTCTATTTTACAGCATTACTTCGAGATATGATGGAAGTCGATAATGAAAAATTATCAGCGACAATAACAAGGCACAATGATCAATTTTACGTAGTCTTTGATGAATCACGGCATGTGACTTCAAGCCTATCGGCTCCCTTCACAGAGGCCATGGGTGCGATTGTGATGTTAACAAGCGATACTTTGTTGAAGTGGTTAATTATCCTCAACCTCATGGCCCTGCTGAGCATTGCGATTATGGTAGTGCCCGAGAAGGAAAATTGGCGCCATGTATTTGACCTAACAAGATTCAGGGAACGTCCAAACAAAGTCGATTCCAGCACATACCTGCAACGGGTGCGAGAATCGTTGATGACAAAAGTAAGAAACTTCAACGACCTCACTCGAGATGAAATGGTGAGAAAGACCCCTGCTGAGGTCCAGTCAATGATAAAAGACCCTCGGCTAATCGAATTGCTGTATAGTCAGCAGCGATCATATTCCAACGAAGAATTAAGGCAAGTACTGCAACAAATTCGCCGTTGGGGAAAATAATAGGAGAGGATAGAATATGCAAGCACCCCCGCCCCCAGTAGCCCCGCAACCACCAGCCGCCCCAGCAGCACCAATGCCTGCTGCACCGATGCCTGCCGCACCGATGCCTGCCGCACCGATGCCTGCCGCACCGATGCCTGCTGCACCAATGCCAGCCGCACCAATGCCAGCAGCACCTGCCGCCCCGGTACAACAACACCAAAGTAATCCAGAAGTGAGAGAACGCCTCAATGCAGTTGGCGCAATAGCTCAAGCCATCAGTGCGGAAGTTCAGAAAGTAATTATTGGAAAAACACACGTTATTGACAACGTTTTGGTTAACATTCTGTCTAACGGTAATTTACTCTTTGAAGATTATCCAGGGCTTGCTAAAACTCTCATGACAAATACGTTCGCTGATGCATTAGGTTGCGATTTCAAGCGTGTTCAATTTACTCCTGACTTGTTGCCAGCAGATATCACTGGAACGAACATATACGATGCCAAGAAAGGTGAGTTTACGTTCAAACCAGGTCCTTTATTCTGCAACCTTCTTCTTGCTGACGAGATTAACAGAGCGCCACCAAAAACACAAGCTGCTCTTTTAGAGGCTATGCAAGAGAAACAGGTGACAATTGGTACCGTTACTCACCGATTGCCAGCACCTTTCATTGTTATGGCTACTCAAAACCCAGTCGAACAAGAAGGTACATATCCACTTCCGGAAGCTCAACTTGACCGATTTATGTTCAAAATGTCTGTGGGATACCCCGACAGAGCGGATGAAGATGAAATCTTGCGNTCGANGNATNNCNNGNNAGAAAGGANGCNGTAGATGTNGATGTNATNACNGACCCTCAGNGNNTTATTGCTATGCAGCAAGCCTGTGAAGAAGTATACGTAGACCCTGCTATACGAATGTATATGGTTGAGGTTGTTTCAAGAACAAGAGAAGATCCAAGAGTACTCGTTGGTTCATCTCCTCGTGGTTCACAAGCATTACTCAAAACCAGCCGTGGTGCTGCTGCNATGCGTGGTCGAGATTTCATCACCCCAGATGATGTAAAAGCAGTTGCTGAACTTGCATTAGCACACAGAATCATCTTGAAACCAGAACATCAGATTAAAGGTNTAGAGTCNGGAGAGGTTATTCAAACCATTCTCAGAGAAGTTCCAGTACCAACTGTTTAATTCTGAATTTACTTGAGGGAGTGAACATATGTGGAGCCGTAAGTCAGCCATGCTGGGTAGTCTTGCGGTAGCAATGTATCTTCTAGGATTAACTTTGAGGAATAGCCAATTAGTAACAATCGCTGTAGTGATTTTTGTATTCTTAACTTGGGCTGCACTCTATAGCGGCCATGCAGATGTTGCNAGCAGTGGTCGGAGAGCAGAAGAATGGACTGGTGAAGAGGGTGNGTCGTTATCCAACCTATCAGCCATGAGGAAACTTTCAGGTGCTCGTATTTTCGAAGACGGGGAAATCGACGTGACCTTAAGGATGCAGAATCAATCAGGTGTATCCAAAGTTCTTGAAGTAAGAGATAGGGTTCCAGAGGTAATGAGAATTAAAAAAGGAGCCAATTACATTCTTATGGAACTCGGACCACGCAGAGAGACTTTCATCGAATATACGATCGAATGTCCATTAAGAGGATTTTATTCACTGGGGCCAGTCGCTGTAAGAATTCAGGACCCATTCGGCCTGTTTCATAAAGAAAAAGAACTTCATGTTTACAATGATTTTCTTGTATTTCCAAAGATGGAAGACCTCAAAGAAACATTTGTCAAATCAAGAGTTCCTAAAATTTTCACTGGAGCAGTAAACATTCGACAACCTGGGCCTGGNTCAGAATTTTATTCCCTTAGAGAATATTTTGATGGTGATTCCTTCCGAGCAATAAATTGGAGCGCTTATGCAAGATCGGGTAAGTTGATGGTTAACGAAAGAGAAAGAGACGCGGTATCTGACATCATCCTCATTGTGGATAGTCGTTCCGTATCTGAAACTGGACCGGTGTCGCGTAATGCGCTTGTTTACTCGACCAGGGCTGCAGCCAGCCTTGCAAAATATTTCTTGAGCAGAAGAGACTCTGTGGGTGTGATAACATACGGTAACGAAGTTGTTAGCGTGGATAGGGACACTGGAAAGAAGCAATTGTATGTTATCTTGACAAAATTGGCAGGTGCCATGGCTGGAGGTAATGTCCCGCTACAAGTTGTTGTCAATCGTATTCTCCCTCACATCAACAAGGGTAGTCCAATNATTCTTTTGTCTAACTTAGAGGACGATCCAACAATCGTAAACGCCTTGCGAGACTTTAGAGCGAGAAATTTTGATGTAACGGTTCTTTCCCCTTCAAGTCTTGAGTTTGAATTTGATGCAAAGCGACTGGATTTAACTGGTTATGAAGTATTAAAGACAGAGCGAGATGTGTTGATATCCGAATTACGGGGACTCGGTGTAAACATCATGGATTGGGAGCCAGATATGCTCCTTTCAACGGCATTAGCAGGTGCTCGAGGGTTTTAGGACGGATGAATAATGCAGTCACCACAAGGTTCAGTTTCAGGAGATACATCACACTTGTATGATGGAAAAACAGTCCGTTCATCTGCTCCAAGTAGAAAGAAACTCGCAGGCCAAATGACTGGAAGTAGTGATGTACCCGATGATGCAATACCCGAATTAGAAATCCCCTCNTTTATCGAGAGTTTACTCGGGGGGCCTATTGTGCCAAAAATGAAATTTTTACCCGCAGATAAGATGGTTCAAAATCTTCAACTTGCAACATACGGTGTATTGATCGCTCTTGGCTTACTTACCTATGTCATTACTCCAGCATTAGGAACTATNTGGTTTACNATCACCGGGAGTTTATTTGTTGCAAATTTAATTCAATTATTGGTCATTATCTTAGCAGTTGGNTTTGGTTTCTGGGGTTCAATGTCACGTGATGCACGATATTTACTAGCATCATATGTACTATTTATTCTATCTGTGATGCGATTTGCTTCATCAAAAGTATCTCTATCTCAAGACCCTCTCGGATTGGCTGGAAATGAAACTCTGTTGACCATACTTGTTGTAGGTTATGCGGTCCTTTTGGTTATGTTCTTTGAATTGTCAAATGGCGTATTGCGATTTAGCATGCTTGATACAAGCATCCGTACAAATGAAGTATATGTGATGAATGTCAAAAAAATTGTAGGAAAGTACCATCGTTCTTTATTCCTAAATCCAGTNATTGCAGCAATACTTGCATATATCGTACTATCTGCAAATAAGATCCTACCCTGGATTATTGGTTTATTTAGCGAACAAACTGCAACACGAATGAGAGAATCAGTTGAGCTTATTTCTGTTTACGGAGTAGCGTTAGGTACGCTGTTTGTGTTTTTGGTTGTTGGTGGGTTATTCGCAATGGATCTTCCGACGCATCTCCAAAATTACCGAGAGAACAAGAAAGAGTAAATCAGCAACTCAATTCCAGTTTTGCAGAAAGTTTTCGCAATAAATCTTCTAAATNTTCGGTGTTGACTGCAAATAAACCACCATTTTTGGATTTAGAGAATTCATTCCAACTCACGTCTTCTTCCAATCCGCCCAAAGATGGCATAGTTCCAACAAAAGAAATGAGAGCAGTAAAGTGGCTTAATTCTACTGAGTCTACGTGCGGTAATATCGAATCTAAATGAGAAGAACTGAGTATAATATGTGCAAAATTTCCTTTTGTTTGAATTGACCACATGGTGATATCAATCTGTTCAAGCATCGATANAATCTGGCTATTTATGGGAGCGTGACATTTGATTACGCTGACACCTGGCTTACATCCTATTGCTTTGAGNTTTGAACTTTGNGTGATGATATCGGGTCCAATATATGTTGTTGTTTCGGGGGTATGTGGTGCGAAAATACATCGTACNTCCATAGGNATTCCGCTTGATATAAGTGGTTCTATAGAAAANGGGTGAATNACAGANGCACCGCCATACATTGCTAATGTGATAGCTTCATTGTATCCAAGATACGGTATGGTATTCGTAGGAATCCCCCATCTTGGGTTTAACGATTGTATNCCTTGGATATCCTTCCATAAAATCACCCTATCTGCACCAATCAATTTTGCAATGGAAGATGCGCTATGGTCTGAACCCCCTCTGGATAACAATGTGATGTCCCCATCTTCACCTTCACCAAACCAACCAGTGAGAACAGGTATAGGNGATTCCTCCGATAAATTGAGATATAGTTTGGAAGATTCCAGATTTACACGTTTCATTGCACCATGACCTTGGATTTTGAGTCCAACATCTTCTGCACCGACTGGGATGGAAACCAAATCACTATTCGTGAGATTATTGGCCACTACAATGGCTGATAATCTCTCTCCTGAAGCAAGAATTCTATTTCTTGCTTGGACTTGGTTAGGTTTTGTTGATAACAAGACCAGATCTCTACTAATGCCGCTTAGAACCTTTTCAAAAAGTGGGTTCCATGGAGATNTTGGNATATCGGGGGAAATTCTTAGATGTTGTGTCTTAAGATCCTCAACAAGTTTGTTGGCATAATGCGGCTCATTAACAGCACGAATGAGTCTGTCAGTAACNCCCCAAAGTGCTGAGACTACGAGTACTTGTTTGCCGGGAAAAGTGGATAACTTCTCAGCGATTAAATCGAAGTCGGAGCGACTTCTCAAACAGGATCCACCAATCTTGTGCACATTCAACTCATGCATCAATAAATCCTCCACGGATGCCTAAATCAGTAAGAACTAACCTTGCGACAGCTTCTACAACAGGTCTTGCACGAGGAGCAAGCACAGAATCATGGCGACCCCCAACAATGAGATCTCTCATTTCTTTGAGTCCTCCATGCCACGTTTTTTGTGGTTTTGGAATACTCGATGGTGGTTTAAATGTAACCAGTATCCTTACTTCGGCACCAGTGGTTAAGCCACCAATAGCGCCATCTGCACCCTCTCTGAGTGTGAAATCTTCCCCCCATGCATCATTATGTTCGCTACCTCTCATTTCAGCGGCTTTNACCCCATGNCCAAATTCCACCGCCCTTGCGGCAGGTATGGCCATGAGCGCTCCTGCCATCGCAGGTTCAAGGCCATCAAACCATGGTTCTCCCAAGCCAATTGGTAAACCACGTAGTGTTAACAAAACCTGACTCCCGATTGAATCTCCAGAAGATTGACANGACTTTGCTAGGTCTTCTCCATCACTCCCAGAAAGACCTCCTATTGTGTGAACGGAGGACGCAATAATCCATTCTTCAGGAAGGCAATGTCTNGATATTGAACCNGCNGCGACCAAGCCTGCGGTAAGTCTACCTGAATATGAGCCTCCTCCACGTANGTCACTAAATCCATTACTTTTCATGAANGCAACATAATCNGCNTGCCCTGGNCGGGGGTGATCTGGAAGAAATCCGTAATCCTTTGAGCGCGCATCAATATTTCTGATNAGCAATAAAATCGGNTCTCCTGTTGCTTTTCCTTCATAGACTCCGGACAGGATTTCAACATGGTCGGTTTCTTTCCTCTTGCTTGTTAATTTTGCACCGGGTCTNCGTTGAATCATATCTTCTATCAAACGTTTTTCGTCTATTTCTGTTCCAGAAGGCATNCCTTCAATCAAAGAGCCAACNGCAAGACCATGTGACTCACCAAAAAGAGTCACGGCGAGGGAATCTCCCATTCGCATTCGCATCTGTAACACTTAATGCTCGATAGATTGATTTTTTAATCCTCGTTCTATACAATAAATCAATTGATAACTTTCGTTTCGATGATTTCTGAGTTTGGTATACGTTCCAACATTGTACGGACTCTCTGCTTTGTCTGGGGGCTGATTGAAGTTGTAAAGATGACAACAGCATTTCCTGAACCAGAGATGCTTGCTGCTCTTGCACCATTCATGTAGGCATCATTGACCACTCTCCTCAAACTCATTTTCTTTGTCACACCTAACATGGCCCTACCATTCCAAGTCATTGCAACCATTTCGTTGCCCTCTTGAATCGCATTAAGTGATTGAATAAAGTCTTCTTGATGAGGTACAAAATCCTCAAGCGACAGAGGATTCAAACGAGGTTCAGACACCATAATCGTTACATCCCATTCGTTAGTATCTGGGCCGGGTGATTCCAACAAAACTCCACTTTGAGGATCTTCGGCATTGATATCAATTAATTTCCATCCTCCTTCGATACACGCCCAAGTATCATCAAAACTTCCAGTTAGTGAAACATTCGCATTTATTTGAGCAACGGCAGATAGATTCACAATTTCAGCGTTATCTATGGTCACATCGGTTGCTTCCATCAAGGCACGAAAAGCGGCGACGCAAAGGGCGGATGAGGATTTAAGGCCCTGTTTTGGAGGGATTTTTGAAATCACTGCCCAATGAAGTTCTTCGCCCGGAAGCGGGTGGCCAGCTCCGCGCCATGCATCCAATACGGCGCCTAGCAGATTGTCTGGATCTTCAGGTTCTTCCTTCCAAGGCGTGTCTAATAATCGAACGGCTAATGGTAAATCGAGAGCAAGGCTTGCTCCGTATCCAAGACCTGCTGCATGAAGCAAACTACAGGCGCCATTTGCTTTACCAGCACCAAGAATCCCCATTACCACTCCTCCACACTAGCATCGATTTTTCGCCCAAGATGGCGGCCTTTGAAGGCATTGTAACCCATTATTTGAGCATCTTTAGTTATTTCAGTAACACTCATCGGTTCTCCATCCACGCCAACGACCCTAACAGTCTCTGCCTGCTGGAGGAACGTTTGTGACTTAATACCGTTTTGATTCATCCAACGGAGAATAAGCATAGGCCTGTGTTCTTGCTTGATTCTACCAATCACAGCCGTTTTCAGTCGACCTGTGGAGGAAATGGTCATAATCTCATCTCCAGCGATAAGTTCCTGTAGATATTTAGTTTGCCCATTTGAAAGTAAAGTGTAGGTGTGAACGGCCCCAGCATTAACTCTGAAAGGTCTTGTTGGAACGAATTGGGATGGAATTGATTCTGAATGGACTAATATGAGTGAGTTTGCAGTGGACCCGACCAGTATTCCTTCACCGATGGATAATTCCCGTGTAAAATCAACACAGATTCTTTCGCCGATACCGCCTGTTTCGACATCCACTATTCTCACCTCTTCGAGTTCAACGTCATTTGAATCTTGGAGAGGTTGTGCGGGCATGTTCGTGCTGAATTTTTCCTTTTGAACCCTCATGGCCTCTTCAAAACAATTTGACTCTACACAAACAGCATCTACTCCTGTTTGCAGAGCATATGCAGCACCTTGGATTTGTGATGGTTTGCGTATCATAGCGCACAGTTTTGTCGGAGAATTTTTGAGAAGGGATACTGCATTTTCAATTGGAATCATCTTCCAACTGAGACAATCAAGTAGAATCCAGTCTACAATGCCGACATATGAATTAATTTCATCAAAATTAGAATCATTAACAAGAAAATGTACTCCAATGCACCTTTCTCCATCGTATATTTCCCCATCACGAACTTGAACAAAGCGATGATCATTGTGAGGTTCTTGGCTCCAAATCTCCATCATAAATCCTCAAAATATTTCATTGCTTCTTCTGAATCAAAACCGTCGTGAATGATCTTTGAAATTGCTTGAATTAATGCCCCCTTTCTTGGATTTGAAAAGATTTGTCGACCCATGCAAACTCCTGCCGCCCCTGATTGCATGGCAGCGTATATCATGTCAAACAGCCCTTCGATTGTCCCATGAGTTGGGCCTCCGGCAATGAAAACTGGTATCGGAGCGGCTTCAACGACCAGAGGAAACGATTCTTCCCCAGTCCAAATTGTTTTGACCATATTACATCCTAGTTCATAAGCAAGTCTAACTGCGTGAGCAGCACCTTTTGTGGGGTCATTCTTTTCAACGACTAGGTGAGGGCCTCTTGGATAAATCATGCCTAAACAAGGCATCTTTAATTTGTAGGCATCCGTTGTTATTTGGCCTAATCTTTCTAACATGTTATTTTCATGAACTGTGCCAAGATTGACTTGCACACTGACGCCGATTGCACCACGTTGCTTCGCTTCTTCCACGGTACCAACATTCACTTTTTCCAAAGTTCTATTTCCCGAGTGAACCGTAGATGCTGATAGGTGCATCAAAAAATTGTGTTTAGATTGGGAATAAGACGAAACAACACCTTTGTGAGCCACGACTGCATTTACGAAATCAGGGGATAACTCGTGAAGAGTGTTTTCTATATCTTCCAAACCGGTCACAGGGTAAGATGAAACTGGGTGGTCGATGGGCACCAAAAGACCCTTTCCTTGTGGCAGAATTTTGTCAAGAATCTCGTCCACATTTATCCCAGTGAGCCATCCTACTAAGTTTCTTGTAATTTTTTACATCCTCAATGTTTAAATCACAACGACCAAGGGAGAGAATTGAGAGATATCATCTCAGGTAGATGGAATATGGCATTAATTGGTTTGAATCAAGTTTCGAGAATTTATGGCGAGGGCGCTACAGAAGTCAGGGCCCTGGATTGTGTTGATTTAACTATCGAACAGGGTGAAATTGTGGCACTACTCGGGCCATCGGGTTCAGGGAAAACTACGTTATTGAATGTCATTGCTGCGCTTGACCAACCAACAGATGGAGATTATTCCTTCGAAGGGACTACTGTGCCAAAAGATAACGTAGAATCAATGACTGAATTCAGGAGAGAAAATATTGGTTATATCTTTCAATTTTTCAATCTATTAGGAGATCTAACAGCGATTGAAAATATTATGCTTGTTCAAGAATTGTCTGGAAATCGAGATTTAGAATTTGCAGAAAAGCTCCTCAAAGATGTTGGTTTAGAAGGTTTAGAACATCGTTTTCCGTCTCAGATGAGTGGTGGACAACGGCAAAGAGTGGCCATTGCGAGATCGCTCGCAAAGCGCCCGAAAATGATTCTAGGAGATGAACTTACAGGAAATCTAGACACAAAAACCTCCAAACAGGTGATGGAGTCATTAATCGATACTTGCAGAGAAAATAAAATGACGACTCTGTTCGTTACTCACGATGCTTCTCTAACTCAATATGCCTCAAGGGTGATTCGTCTAGACAGCGGAAACATAGTTTCGGATGAACAAGGTGGTCTTTCTTCTATTTCAGGAAAAGCAAAAACATTGGTAAAAGATGTGAAAAAAAGTGCACAAACTATTGCTGAGGATGGAGTCAATATGGTAAAATCTGTTACGTCAAAAGCCACTGAAATATTCAGGTGATTTTTTGAGTAAATTACTACTTACTCGATTGAAGAGGAGTCTCTTTCGCACGAAATCACGTGTGATTACTGTAATGATATTGATTACACTCTCGAGTTATGCTGGTGTAAGTTTTGCAGAATATAACAGAAATATGAAATCCGTATATGTTGATTTCTATACTGAAACGAATCTAGCTGATTTGATTGTGTCTGATGCAGAACAACCAGAAGAAAATTTTTCAAGAATATGCCAAGATTATGAAGATTGGCTATGTGAATCTAGGTTGAAACTATCCGGACAGACTCAATTCACAAATGATACGGGTACTCATTGGATTTCTTCGGTCTGGTATGGGATTACCTTGAATGAAGTTTCACGATTGTATATGATTGAAGGTGAACTTGCCGAAAGTAAAAATGAGATTGTGATTGATGCCCATTTCGCTGAAGCACACGGATTGTTAGTAGGAGATAATCTCACAATCGGTGCAGGGTTTGGGATGCATCAGGTGAATATTTCAGGAATTGCAAATAATCCACTACACTTGTGGTATTCGCCCGAAGGTAGTCTATTTCCCGATGCAGCGAATTTTGTAGTGGGTTATTTTGATGCATCCTACTTAGCAGAGATTTCTGGTTTCGATAACGATGTACGAAATGAACTTCATATCGACCTTCCTGGCACGCCGAAATTTGACATTGCAAGCACAACTGATATCGATGAAGGAGAGGCATTAAATCCAATTAAAGAACAACTAAACCAAGGATTGGCAGACAATGAGATGGGTGGAGTAGTTGTTGATCGCTCTGGGATGTCTAGTCCAGAATTATTACGGGTCGACCTTGAAGGTTCTCAGAAATCGACACCATTCATACTCGCGATATTACTCTTGATTAGTGGCTTGGTTATTGCAGTCTCAATCGACAGGTTGGTGAAAAGCCAATCCAGAGAAATCGCAGTACTTCGAACTGTTGGTGCTTCGTCCAAGCAAATTATGTCAGGTTATCTCTTAGTTCCCTTGTTCCTGGGTATTCCAAGCGTTCTCCTTGGCATCATTCTTGCACTTACTCCTTATGGTTCTAAAGGACTTATTTCGTTCTATGTGAGCTTTTTTGGCATCCCGGTGGTAAAGTATGCGCATCATGGGGACATCATTGCTTCAGTTGGTTTTGGCTCGGTTTTATTGATCTTTCTTTTTGGAATCAGGCCTGCATTCAGGGCGGCTAATCTACAACCCATGGATGTACTTGGCCAATCTTCTACCAAAACCCCTAGTAGTTGGCTCATTTCGTTGACAAAACGTCTACCGCCCGGTATAGGATTGGGTATTCGTTCGACATTTAGAAAACCCGGGAGACTATTCCTTACTTTGGTCGCATTAGCTCTTTCTATGGTCATTTTAGGTGGTGTGATGATGATGCAAGCAGTCTTTACAGACGTTTTTGAAGAGACCTACGATAAGCAAGTAAATTGGGATGCAGAGGTTTACTTTTGGGACCATCAATTTCAAAATGTTTCTCAATGGTCTGAATCAAATGCCGATTTACATGAGTTTGTTATAAAGGATGAAGCCTCTATGCAAGATGATTCAAGACAATTCAACTTGGAAGGGATGGATTCGATCACGACAGATGATTCCTCAACCTTCAGAGTAAACCTTGTCTCGGGTAGCATACCACTCAAGGACATGAATCCACCTCAAGTATTGGTCGACAAAGGGATGCTGAACATTCTTGAATTATCGGTAGGAGAGGAAATAACAATCTCTCGTGGTGGCGATATTCATGTTGTGGAGATCAGTGGCGTATCTCAGGAAATCGAAAGAAAGATCACTTTCCACCGAGCTGATTTATCGAGTATTGTAGGATATGATGCAAATACAGTTCGCTTGAAATTCTCTCAGAATCAATCACTAGACGAAGAATTACGGAACATTTCGTTGATGACAGTTGAAAAACAAACCGCAATTGATAGTTTAAGTTCAGTCATCGAGATGCAACAAAATGCCTTGCAGAGCATCATGTTGATTGGAGGGCTCATGGCTGTTGCAATATTATTCAATACATTACTGATGAACCTTGCAGAAAGAGATACAGAGTTAGCAACGCTAAGGGTTCTTGGAGCGAGTAGGAGCAAACTTTCTCTTATACTGACAGTGGAGCATGCTTTTATCGGACTGATAGGGGGGATTACAGGGTTTTTGGCAAGTATGGGTATGCTCACTGCTCTCTCATCTTTACTGAGTACATGGGAATTTTATATCCCAGTTCAAGCGGATCCGTTTGTGAGTGTTCAAATAATTGGTTTCGTATTATTTGCCGCTTTGTTAACTACTCCCCTTGGAATATGGCGTATTGGAAAGATGAATCTACTTGAAGTAGTTTCTCGTCATGAGCGTTAACCATATTTCCTTGTTCGTTCTAGCCTAAGCGAATGGAACTCGCCGGATGGTTGATGGTTGGTCTGCTTAGCGGGTCATTTTTCTTCGGTATTTGGTACATACTCATCAGAGAAGATACAAAAAAAGACTTACGTCGACAAGTTGGCGGGTCTTCATTTGCAAGTTCAAATCGAGCGGCAGCGAATTTCGGTGCAGCAAAATCTGCAATTGATGGCAAATTAGCAGAATATCAAGTTTTCATGCGAGATAATGCGCAAGCCCTTGAAGCCAGAAGAGCTCAACTTGAGGCACAAAAACTAGCAGAAGAGAATGATAGGCGACAACGATTGATGCAAGCAGAAATGGAAAAGCAAGAAGAATTACGCCGGGAAGAAGAGCGCTTAGCAGCCGAACGTGCAGCCAGAATTGAAGCCCAAGAAGAGGCAGACAGGCTTGAACAGGAACGACTTGCTTTGGAAGAAGAAGCAAAAAGACGCGAAGAAGAAGAAGCAAGAAGGGCGGATGAAGAACGCCAATTGCGAGATTTGGAAGACAAACTCAAGGCCGAAGAAGAGGAAAGAAAAGTTGCCGAGGCTCAGCGCCAGGCAGAGGAGGAAGCACGCCGTCTCGAAGAAGAACGCATTGCAGAAGAAGCCAGAGCACGTCAGGCGGCAGAGGAAGAAATGCGCCGGCAAGAGGAGGAATTGCAAAGACAAAGAGATCTCGCTGCTGCAGAGGAACAAAGACAAGCTGAAATTGAAGCTCAGCGACTCGAGGAAGAGAAAAAGGCCAAAGAAGCATCAGATCAAGCACGACTCGAACTTATGGAGCGTCTTAAGAGAGAGGGTGCAAAAACGGGTGATGTTCAAATTTCTTTGATGTGGAACAATTACAATGATCTAGATCTACACGTCGTCTCACCTTCTGGTGAAAGAATTCATGGTGGAAATAGAAAATCAGCATGCGGGGGAGAACTTGATGTTGATGCGAATGTACGACCAGATTCAAAGAAGCCAGTAGAAAATGTCGTCTGGGATGATGGAGATGGTAACGAAGCTCCAGGTGGAATGTACAAAGTCTATGTCCATCATTACAAGAAACATAACAAAAGAGGAGCAAAAGATCCGACGGTTTTCAAAATCATAGTAAACAATGGAGGAGACTACCTAGAATATGAAGATGAGTTGACCTTTGGAGACCCAATCAAACTTATCTGTGAATTTGACGTAGATCCTCCGCATGTGAGAAACGCAAAGAAGAAAGCGGCAAAAATTGCGCTTGAAGCTGCGGAAAGAGGCGAAAGCGTCGATCTGGATGAATTGACAAACCAAATTTTAGATCCGGAGAACCTTAACAAACCACAGACCGAACTTGAAGTCGTTCAAGAACAGGAGAGAGAAGCATCGGTTGCAGAAGAAAATAGAGCTGCTGAAATCGAAGAACAACGAATGCATGAGGAAGCCAGAGCTCAGAGAGAAGAAGCTAACAAATTACGACATGAAGAGGCGGAGAAACAAGCTAAATCTTATTTGCAAAAACTCGCTGAGAATCCATTATCTCCAAAACTAGAGAAAGAATGGAAAAATCGAATGGCTAAAAATAATGCAAATTCCGGGGAAATACAAATTTCATTGTTGTGGGACAATCTGAATGACCTTGACTTACATATATTTGCACCTTCGGGAGAGAAGATTGATATCAATAATCGACAATCAGAATGCGGTGGTATTCTTGATTTGGATGCTAACATTTCACCTGACAATAAAAAGCCTCTAGAAAATGTCATCTGGTCGAATGAGTTGACTTCAAAGTCTGCCCCTCACGGAACTTACAGGGTCATTGTTCATCATAATCAAAAGCACGATAAAAGGAATACAAAGGATCCTACTGCTTACAGCGTAATCATTAAAGTTGAGCAAACGTATGCAGAATTTAATGGTTCTATTTCCCATGGTGAACCAGCACAGGAGATTGTCCAATTTACCTTGGAAGAAAGTGAGATTAGAGAAGCAAGAAAACAGTTCAATAATCGTATTAATCAAGCGAAGTCAAGCGGAGAATCAATCGATGAAGCTGCAATTTCATACGAAATCATTGGCACAGTAAGAACTCGTCTGAGAGAAGAATCCATGAACCAACTTCTCGATGGTTAGGCCTCTGGTTATTCTCGTCAGAAAATACTCGCTAATTTCTTCACGAGTGAATTCAATCTGTCAATAGAGTGAGGTCTATTGGAGTGATGATTTTCTTACCAGTGGAAACTAAGTTTTATTTTTCATTTCATCAAATTGATTAACTCAACTGAGTATTGTTTCAAGCATGCCTTTTTCCAAGGCCTTCTTGATACAACGGCTGATTCTTCTGCCAGTGGACATAAATGGTTCATTGATGTCACTGTAAGGTGAACCTCCGACAAATGGATTTGAACCAGCAACAATTCTTGCACTTATCTCGAACACTCTGAATTCTAAATCATCAGTTACGATTGTTTCTAAGCAGAAGGCACCAATCATACCTCGACTATTTTCCTCTAATTCAAAGGAAGAAGCAACCGTCCCCTCCGCCATTTGGAACGCTCTTGGTAGCAAACTCTCGCGAATCACTACAGGTTGGTTTCCCGTCACTACAAACGAAGGTTCTAGAGACATTTCTCTTAGGTCTCTGAGACTACCAAGTTTGTAAAATTCATCGACATTTGCTTCATCACGTCGGTCCATACTTAGTAGTTCTAATCTTCCAAGAGATTTCCCGGATTTTTCGCCCATCCCTTGCACCTGGAATCCATCCTCAGCGGTTGGATCGAAGAAAAAGTGTAGGTAATATCGACATCCTAGGACATATTCCTGTATCGTAAACTCATAATCTAGATTGACATTTCGACGAAAATCGCGATAATCTCGAGCTATAAAATAGCCTTCGCCACCTTTTGCACCCGCATATTTGACAATGACAGGGCCGTCAATATCATGAGGGTCATCGATTATTTTTGGTAAGGAACAACCTCCTTTCTCCAGCCAGGTACGTTGTCTGGAGCGACTGCTTTCCCAGTGAAGTATGCCTCTGTTTCCAAACGTTGGTACCTCTAAAATCTTAAATTTTTCAGAACCTAAGTATTCGACAAGTGAACCGTGTGGAATTACGATAACGTTTCTTTTTCTCATCCAATCCGCTTTCTCTAGAAGTTGAGCATAGTTCTCGAGAACCAGCCACTCATCCGGGTCTGCTCCGGGGAAGGCAGAGTAATACCTCTTCCTTTCTTCACCGACCACAATTCCTAGCGTTTGGAAACCTTCTTGCCGTGCTCCATGGAGTATTTGAAGAGATGAATGTGATGCGACAACACCGATTGTAATCTTCGATTTGTCATAACTCGCGAGCCACTCTGACACATTCGAGTTGGTCACGCCCATGTCGAGCGGTCACATGTCTTGTTAATGACAATTACTCAATAATTTTGAGACAAAATCGTGCATTAAGAGTGGGACAAAGATATCCGGCAACGTTTCAAGACCGACCAGCCTGCCTCGGCTATGGCAGACTCAGATAACCGTATGACATACGATGGGTATCTCAGGATTCAAGATTTATTATCGCTTCAAGATGGCCCAAGTGGATACTTGCCCAAACCTTGTCATAATGAAATGCATTTTATTGTCGTACACCAAGCCTTTGAATTGTGGTTCAAGGTTATTTTGCGAGAGTTTGATGAAATACATAAAAAAATGTCTCAAGATGTCCTTCCAGAACAAACTATTCCAGAGTTAGTCCATCACTTTTCTCGATGTACCTCGGTCATGAGATTGATGGCAGGGCAATGGGATGTTATGCAGACCTTGAGTCCCCAAGAGTTTCTTTCATTTCGTCATAGGCTTGGAACTTCTTCTGGTTTTGAGTCTTGGCAATTGAGGGCAATCGAATTGAGGCTTGGTTTGAAAAGTCATGATCGTGTTCAGGGAATGGATCCAATGGCCCATTTTGAGAAGTTAATGAATTCGGGTTCCTTAGACAAAAAAATCTATGATGAATTAGTAATTATTCAAAATTCACCTTCAATCGCAGATTTGCTGCGCCAGTGGCTTGCAAGAACACCAGTTGATGGTAAGACTCCTACTGTGGAATCAATGCGTAAATTTACTCAAAAGCATCTTCAATCAATGCAAGAGCAAGCGGATTCTGCGATTAAACACATGGTTGCAGTTGGAATGGGTGATGAGAAATCACTACGAGAACGATTTGAAAAGGGTATTGATGCTGCTCGAGATTTCTTGGAACCATCAGGAAATGTAGATCTTGCAAGAGCAGGCCTCTTGTTTATCGAGTCATACAAAGATTTGCCATTATTGTCATGGCCTAGGCGGCTATTGGATGAAATTGTTGCTTTTGAACAATCGATGCTTCACTTTAGAAGCCATCATGCAAGAATGGTTGAAAGAATGATTGGAAGAAGGATTGGAACTGGAGGTTCATCAGGTGTTGATTATCTTGATGAAACAGTGAAATATCGTGTCTTTGAAGACTTGTGGAAAGTTCGAACAATCCTGATTCGGGCAGATGCACTGCCTGAATTGTCCAAACCAGAGTACTATGATTTTGCCGATCAAACGTGAGGGTCTGTATCGATTGGAATGAGATCATTATCATATTCGTACATAGCAATTTTCAGTGGATCCAATACGAATTGGAAGTTGGCTTCTTCCAAACCATACAAAGAAATAAGTTCAAATTTGAATGCCTCTCTTAGGTCATCTTCCTTTGCAAAAATAGGAGCTCCCATCCCGATTTGAAGCGCTCTTGCACCAATAATTCTTGCTCGTTCGAAGCGTGTGTGGGCTCTTATTGGTTTTACCATAACTCTTCCTCCGGTTTGCGGCGAGATTCCTCTCTCATTTCAATGCTGCGCTTCATCATTCCTCTTCATATTCTTTCGTTGATTTCATTTGATTGATGTGTTGATAGATTGCTGGCATGATGAGCAATAACATAATCAAAAATACAAACGCAGGTATCTTTAACTCAGAATTCACTTCTGAGTATGAGATGTTATCCTCATCAATCGGATCAAAACCACCATGTGCGAATGCATCAGATTGTATTTCCAATTCAACAGGTCCATCGATGTGGAGCATGATGACCAGAAATTCCCCTGACGTATCAACTCTTACAGTACCATTATTGTTATGTGTTTGATTAATTGCTAGATTGGTGAGGTTGTATTCTTCGTTACTATGCTTGACGGTTTTGAGAGTCCAGATCTCGGCAAAAGTACCACTGGTATTCGTTTCCCATTTCAATGTTGAATCATTCAATTGAATTGACGTAATACCATCGAATGAAGCAGAAGTTCGATTGGATGTAGCACCATTCAATTCTGCGATTTGACTCGTTCCTGACAATAATCCCTCTCCGTCAATAATTACGCTTGGTAAACCCCAAAGTCCCAAAATGTTTGTGAATCTGAATTCACTTGCAGCCAAGTAGGAAGAATCCTTGACTGACGGGTGATGTTTCATGACAAATGCTCCTTCAGGAGGATCATTTTCTAGTTGTGCCTCAACTGTTAAGCACGGCTCGCACCAATCTGCACCCATATATTCGACAAAGGTTTGAGGGCGAAATCCTTCACAATCGCTTGAATTATTTGTGATGCATGAGAGGTCGATAATTACGACATCAAGAAGTTCTCCTCTTTTTTCTTCATCTGTTTCCCCGTTCACGATTTGGAGGCAAAAGATTGTTACAAGTAACAAAACCAGTGCTCTCCCCATACCGGACCCTTGCATGCGGTTTGTTAAAAGAGGTCGCAACAACCGCCTCAATATGGCGCAGGCTTGGTACAGGCAGGCCTCCTTTGTTCCAGCCTTGCTTGTTGTTATGGCTGTTCTGATAATCACTTTCGGAGGTACGATTCGTATCTATGATGCAGGAGAATCGTGTCCAGATTGGCCAGGTTGTTTTGGCACGTGGCATTTCATGGTTTCAGAGGCGGAACAAGCAGCATATTGGGATGAGAATCCCGACCAAATCGATTCTAGAGGGGCAGACCACCGATATACTATTTTTGAGATTTTTCTTGAATGGGTGCATCGCCTACTCGTTGGCATTATCGCTATCCCAATGTTATGGAATATGTACAGTACGCAGAAAAATAAAAATTTGTGGGGTCGAGAAATCAGAAATGCTTCATGGATTGCAGGTTTTTTCTTGGTAATTCAGGCAATTGCAGGTGCAGTTACAGTAATTTACGATAATTCAGATTGGTCCGTTGCACTACATCTCTCTCTGGCTTTGACTTTTACCGGGTTCTTGGTTTGGCAATGTATGCTTCATTTGAAACGAGAAGGGTACCCCTCCTTTCAATTTTCTACATCATCCGAGTTTATTGATAGTGAGAAGAAGCGTATCTTTTCACTGACTTTAGCGGTTTTCGTGTTATTGATTCTGGGAACATGGGTTGCTTCGACGGCGGGAGGAGAATACAACAAAGGATGTTCAATTGGAATGCCTGATGGATGGCCTCAATGCCAAGGTGAATTATTGCCTTCATTTGAACACACAGGCATCCTCGTACAGATGTTGCACAGAGTTGGAGCCGCTATCGTTGGTATGATTTTAGTCTTAGGGACCATGAAACTCAAGGAGAAGTCCATGCAGTTTTCTGCACCAAAAATATACGGAAAATGTTTCGATTTCGCAACAGGTTTTTGGTTGCTAAATATCTTTGTTGGAGGTCTATACATCGTACTTGCAGATGCAGATGGATTTCCTGAACTTTTATCTCTGGCTCATTTAATCATTGGAGTTTCTAGTTTTTTTTCCGCTTTGATGGCCGTGATGTTCATCCGATTATCTTCATCCGCTGGCGGTGAAAGTGATGAATGAATCTTCCTCAAATTCAATGAAAGAAAGAATGGGCTTATACCTTAAGTTATGGAAACTTCGTGTTGTTGTTCTTCTTCAGATTACAGCCGTTTGTGCTATATTGACTCATGATATTTTGAGTTGGCACGGGATTATCGACATTGAGCGAACCTATTTTGATACAATTTTTACGATAGTAATCACCATATTGGGTGGGACTTTGGCAGCAGGTGGTTCTAATGCGATCAATATGTGGTATGATCGAGACATTGATCCTCTCATGAGAAGAACGGAAAACCGACCACTTCCTAATGGGCAGATTAAGCCAACTCATGCCTTGGTTTTCGGAATAACTTCATCATTGATCGGTTCATCGTTATTTCTTCTTATTCATTGGAAAGCAGCCTTTTGGAGTTTTTTTTCCGTAATATTCTATGTGTTCATATATACAATATGGCTTAAGAGAAGATCTCCGCAAAACATTGTGATTGGGGGTATTGCAGGTTCAACTCCTCCTCTTATTGGTTGGGCTTGTGCGGCATCACAATCACTGTCTGGGATGAATCCATTTGACCTTGGTTCGCCGATTCCGTGGATGTTATTTTTGTTAATATTTCTATGGACACCGCCTCACTTTTGGGCCCTCGCATTGTATCGGTCAGGTGAATATGCAAAAGCAAAGATTCCGATGATGAACGAAGTTAAAGGCCCAGGGCACGCGATAATGCTCTCTAAACTGTATTGTATTGGCTTAATTTCATTGTCTTTGGTTCCGGTGATTTGGCCTGAAGCAGGCCTAACCATTTTGTGGGGCATAATCACGGCAGGGATCTCCATTTGGTATGCTCGTTCAGTGTGGTCAATTGACATAAATGAGCCATTTGATGAGAATAATCGCATGCCTTCGGCATCTCATTCGTTTTTTCGATCTTTGATTTATCTCGGTCTCATGTTTTTGTCATTGGTTTTTGTTGTGATAATTCCACCAGATTGGTTAGGGCCACTCGGGGTGTTGAGTTAACCGTCTAATTTATCTCAGTGTCAAATTTGGCCAATTCTGCTGCGGCGGTCGCATAGTCTGGCCATTGCGTCGGATTGCTAATCCGATGGTGTAAGCCGCGAGGGTTCGAATCCCTCTCGCCGCGCTCAAGAAAAGAACTCCATCAAGTCGTCAGCTAGCTCTTCTGCGCCTTGATTTTGTTTATTTTTACCAATTTTTCTCTTCAACTTACGCCTTTGTTGTATGAGTAAAGGTAAACCAATGAAGTTCAACACGATGATGCCTAACAGAACAAACCCTGCAGTTTGGAATGCGGGATTTTCTATTCCATCATACACGGACCCCACCCATTGACTGTTTAGAGGCGGGTCTTCTGGNGGTGGAGGTTCTGGAACTCTCCANTCGTTATGTTCCCAATGAATATCTTCAATTTCTGCTCTAACTACATTTTCGCTTGGATAACTTGCAATCGTATTTTCATTGCCGATGTTATCCGTTGCGGTGAGCACATAGTAGTACACTTGATACGGCCGAACGCCGTTAAATGATGATCCATTATCGACAAACGACTGGCTTTCTCCAGGCTTGTTTTCAATCCCTGTAAGAATCGGACTTAAAAATCGTAAATCCAATTCTGCAGGTTTTTGATTTAATCGATATAAATTCCAAGAAAAGTTTGTTTCTGAGGTTTCCTCAGGGAATGTCCAATTTAAGTTGACATAATAGCATGCATACCAATCAATGGAACGATTCAAACAATCTGTTGAATTTTCAAAACCTACAGATGCAGTGAATACCTGGATGCTTAGAACAGGTTCGATTGCATCACCGCATTGCATACCAGGTACTCCCTCATTGTTCAGGGAGACTCTGGATATCTCGAGGAGAGGATTGCCAGCACGATCGCTGGGTATGAGTATATACGACGCACAAAGTCCAGTTTGCAAATCTTCAGGGTCTGTCCACTCCTTCTCTTCAAATGTCAATACACTCACTCTAGAATCTGAGAGTAGAGCATCCCAGGCGAACTGATTGTAATTTTCTTCAACAGGTGTGAAGAAATTCAATCCAGTTTCTCCTCCTGTCAACTTATGGATGAAAAGGTTACCAATGTACGGGTTATCAATGTCTCCTGATATAGTCCAATTTAGTTTTAGACCTCCGTTTGCTAGTTGAGTGAAATCTATTTCAGAGATATTTATCTCAGGGGTAGGTAATTCACCAACAAAAAGCAAATGAATGGGATGTTTGAGTGTTACTTTCAATGTGTAATTATTGATTCTTTCAGGCGCATCTTCACCAGATAAATCAGTCCATGCAGTCCCATTGATATCGTTCAATTGGTGTATATCGATACTGTCGAAGGGGATATTGGTTGGAAACATGTTTGTTAAATTAAATGTGATTTCATAAAACTCCAGGCCTAAATCATTGTTTGTAGTGACCCATTCTCCTCCTGTTTTTTCAGTGGTGAAAAGTTCGAATGAGAGTAATCGTAAAGCACTAAGGTTCTGACCAGGGTTATACTTTCCATTGATGATAGGATAATCAAATGATGAGATCGAGTAGGCGTGGGATCGAGTAATTGCCGTTCCGCTAAAGTATGGTTCATGGCTAATATCGGTACTATTAATCAATGAAATTTCAATCGATGTCGACATATCATATCCTGCGGCATCAGTTACATACACAGCAATACGGTATAGGCCCATGCCGCCAAGTGCACTACCTAAAAAGGAGATATCAGAACCGTTGATGATGAAACCTCCATCAGCAGTCATATCAAAAACACTACTATGCTTCCAAGTATAACTCAGTGGACTGGCTGCAAAAGGTGAAACTTCAACACTCAAAGTGATGTTGTCTCCTGTGTAGTATAATCCCTCTGGATTACTCTGAATAATGACTGGGTTAATGAGGCCTGCAATGACGGTTGTATCTTCAATAATTTTGTTATTGGATGAACTTTCGTCAACAGTTCCGTTGATAATTTGTTGGACATTGGCTTCAAATGTCAAATCTCCTTGATTATTGATATCGAATCGGCATTCTTCAATTTCAGTTGGGTGTAAATCGCTAATAATGCAGGTTTCTATCGTTAATTGAGTCCCTCCTCGGGTTTTGATGGTCAATGATGCCGAAATGTCATAGACGGACACATATCCGCTATTTTCTATTTCTAACGTGACACCATTCTCGCCAAAGTAATATGATTCAGCTGTAGGGTCTTGAGTTGGAAACATCGTCAGGGCTTTAATGTCTAATTTGTCATTGATTTCTATTGTAATCGTATGTAAATTATTAGATGGAATTACATCGACATCATCTGAAGAATTATAAAGTCCAAATTCCAACAAAAAGGTCCCTTGACTGTGATGGTTAAACGTTGGAAGAACTTCTGTAAAGGCTTTCTCAATGCCAGAAGTGGATGCTAGAGTTTGAGTATTGTTTGATTCGGTGATGATGTATTGTCCATTACTTGAGTACAGTTTCCATCCGAATGTTGCATCAAATATGCATGTCCCACAAGATTCCAGTGTGTATGGGAATTCTAGGACATAGTCCGTGTTAGAATTAATTACATATTTGTTTTCAAGGGTTGTAAGAAATGGAATGTCTGAAAATGGGTTTGATACTCCAACTGATAGGTCGACATATGCATTTGTTAGTGTGAATTGTGACGTAATTTTATCGTTTGAAACGTTTTGATCATAATCATCAAATCCAACCGCGAGTGTATAACTTCTGTTTTGATTCCAATCAGTAAAACTACCGATTTCGACCTGTTGGGTTTGATTGGCATTCATTCCTGCTAAAATTTTAATGCCATCAAATAACGAATCTCCAAAACAAGCTTGATACGTTTTTTCACCCGTGCATACTGCCCAGTTGATTTTTCGTTCTGGGCTCGTATCGTTTTCATTGTTTTCAATTTCAATCACAATACTCACGATGTCAAAGGTTGTGTATGTGCCTCCTGGTGCTGGATTAATGACGGCATTAATCGCAAGGTCACCTGGCTTTGCAGCAGCCGTATTTGTTGCAACAAGTGATTGAAAAATCATGGCAACAAGGATGAAGGTCAAAAAGTGGGAGCGCACCTCATTTACCCTCGACATCGAAAGCCCCTCTCCTCGGATACTGAAATAATAATCGGTACTCCTTTTTGAATTCTTAAGGTTTAGGCCTCATGTGGACAAAATCAACCGTCAAACTCATTTTTGTTTGAATCATGGGAGTTGCATGAGGGAGTCTCCAAATCGAACTCGCCTCAAGAATTCTGAAGAGGGCCTCGTTGCTGTTATAGAATTCCTCACGGCCTTTGCTTTGTTTTTGATTATCCTTACTGCGTTTATGTCTCTGGCTCAATTGCGTCTTGGTTCGAATGATCCAAAAACTGATTTGATTGACAAAGCAGCAACAGATGCTATTGATCGGTTAACTTACGGCGCTGGTTGGTACGTGCCATATGCAGATGGACAAAGAGATGCGGTTAATGGAACCGCAAATTGGGAACAATTTGATGTACAAACACTATCTTCTGGGGACTTTAAACCAGGTATTTTAGAAGGAAACCAAATAAGTAATGCCAAGATTTCGTCGCTAAAAAACGTGACCGAACAGATGATGGTTCAAGGTCTTGGGCTTGATTTTAATATGAACCTTCATTTGCGCATAAATGTCGTTTCATCCGATCAAGAAGATAGAGTTGGTTTGATTCTTTTTGATGGTGGAACCAATAGAGAAAGTTCATCCGCTAGTTCAGTTGCGAGCCGTTCCTTTACCAATGAAAATGAAACCGTACAAGTCACATTGGAAGTCCACAATGGTGGGCGTTCACTACCAACATTACGTTTGAGTGAGGTTTTGCCTGAACCAAATGGTGGTATGCCCGAATGGATCGAATTAGAAAACCCGTCGAGTTTTGCTGTTGATCTTCGAGGATGGTCTCTTTCTCGTAGTGGCTCTACAGGTGACGATATGCACTTGTTCACAAATGGGTCTGTACAAGGGGACTCACTCATTCTTCTTTCAGGAGCTCCATCACTTCAAACCAATGGAAATGCCAGCGAGATTATTCATATGGGAGAAAATGGATTTCTTGGTGTTGGAGAGATTGATGGGCTTGCTAATTCAAATGGTAGGCTAGACCTCTTGTATGCATTTGAAGATGATTCCAATGGGCAAATCATGTCAAAAGTAGTATGGACGCCTATTTCTGGATTATCGGCAGGCGGTTCCATGGTGTATAATGNTACTTCTGGAGATTGGATNATCAATGAAATGCCAACTCCTGGGGATGCTTAACAGGCAAATGCTTCATCAACCCAATCCTCCTCGGGTGGTTGTCCATGCAGCCAAGTACCGTATATACAAGAGACAGATGCGTCACTGGAATTCATGGNATGGATGAAATATTACGTGGTGGAATTCCATATGGTTCAACGGTTCTTGCGTCAGGCACTTGTGGCTCAGGAAAAACAACACTTTGTATGGAATTTCTTGTTCGTGGAGCAACTGCAGGAGAGGCCTGTGCACATTTCACTGCTACTGAACCGAGTGTCAAATTATTAGAAAACATTAGACAATTTTCATTCTTTGATATGAATATGATCGATTCAGGTCTCATCAATGTATTTGATATGGACGTGCTTTATTCTTGGCTAGGTTTGGANAAATCAAGTTTCGACCTCGATGACGTACATGCGCTAATAAAAGCGATCGTAGATATCGTAAACACCATCGGTGTAACACGATTGGTCGTCGATTCAGTCACAACCTTGTGCTATAAGATCAAGAGCGAACAATTGATTCGAGATTTCTTATTCACACTTGGGAAGAAATTAGCCACTCTTGGTTGCACTACTTTATTAATTTCCGAAATCACCTCTGCTACTGAGAACGCTCATTGGTCATCATTTGGGGTGGAAGAGGCTATTTGTGATGGTATTATCGTGATGGGGGATGTCGAGCGAATGGGNCATTTGTTACGTTTCATGCAAATTGTGAAAATGAGGGGTACACAACACAGTCGAGCCAAACATGCGGTTGAATTGACGCCCTTAGGCGTCATGCTGACGCCAATGCTCAAATGGGGNGCGGTTAGTGATAACCAGACACACTGGGGTGGTTGATTGTTTGAACTTGATCAAGGAATTGCGGAACAATTGACGGAAGTCTCNCTTAACTCCTCNATCCAAGTTCGTTGCGGTAATTCAAACGCCTTTATGGTTACAGCCAGCACTATCGTTCCCTTACTTCAGATGTTTGAGATGGGCGGCGTTTACATTTCTGCTTCAAGAGGTGCAGGTGAAATCATTCANGCATTTGAGACGATTGGAATCGATGTGTCTAAAATTCATTTTATTGACTTGGTTTCATCAGGGATATTGGGCGGAACAAACGTACAATACAGCAACGTGTCTTTCGTTGACAGTCCCATTATGTTAGAATCAATACTTCTACGCACTTTATACTGGCTTCGAACAGCTCCAAATTTGAGAAATTTCGTTTTTATTGATTCAGTAAATTCGTTAGCAATTTACAACGAAGAAAAAATGCTAGCAGAGTATCTNCACACTTTTATCAATACCTTCAGGCAAAGAGAAGTTTTGTCTGTAATCCTGAATATTCCAGACCAAGTCCCTCCATCCGTTCTATCGAATTTGGATTTATATTGTACCGACCTCGTAGATAGGGGCCAAGTGGTCATTCATTAGAAAAAGGTCGATTAATATGGATTTCAACAAAGANGATTTGGACTTTTTCGGGGATGTAGGTAGTTTCGGTGTTCCAAAATTCGATAANGCCATGAGAGGAGGCGTTCCCAGAGGTTTTCTCGTCATAGGATTTACCGAAACTGGAAGTGGTGCTGAATTGTTTGGCAAGCAGTTTACTGCGCCAGCGGAAGAGTCAGAAAANACGCTCTATATATCAACCAATGAGAGTAGAACTGAGATAGCTAGAGTATTCAACAAGTATGATTGGCCAACGGATATTTCTGTCAGAACCATGGGTGAGGAATACAATTCCAAGGTCCTCGAAAAAGAATTACTAGCAAGTCGTTATCGCCTTGAAGGTTTCAAGTTACCAGATATACAACGTCTTGCACAAACAAGATTTGTTGACGATAACACTCAAGATTTCCTCACAGAGTTGACCAATGAGGTGATGTCATCAGGTCCATTTTTCCGTTGCGTTGTCGACAGTCTAGATTTTTTCATTCACCGAAATGACACGACAAGAGTCGTTTCAATGCTACGAATGATGCAGGCACATACTCAGATTCACCGNGGATTATTGCTGATGATGGTTTCAAATGATGCCATTACTCCTGCAATTAAACAAGAGATGGCTGCTATTGCAGACATGGTTCTGGATTTCAAAGTTCGTACGATTGGATCTGAATTCGAAACTTCGATGATTGTATCAAAGTTTAGAAATGCCCCAGAAAATCTTTCGATTATGGTATACAGAGTTACTCCTGAAGAAGGGATTACGCCAGAGACCGTTGAGCGTATTGCTTGAAGCATTCAAACAGGCATTGATATACTCATCTGCCTACCTGAACTTATGGTACTGGAGTGTAATATCGACGCAAAGGGGAAGGCAGCCCGTTTAGTCGGAGGGATTTTTTCTTTAGTCGCAGGCCTTATTTCTGTTGCATTTGTGGCTACAGGAAACGTNGATCAGCAACTTGGATGGGCGATAACCGGCGGCTTGATTTTCGGAGGAGCGTTCGCAATCTTTGAAGCCCGTGCTGGGTGGTGCGTTGTCCGAGCCCTAGGGTTCAAAACTCCATTNTAATNTCAACGGGTTATTTCGGCTTGANNGCGATAAACCGAGATGCCATCCCAAATGGTAAGAGNAGTCTTGCACCAACATCTTGATATCCGATTTCATTCATCATTGATTTGTAATATCGATGTGTTCCGTAATGAGTGTATGTTTTTGCAAGCCATTTCCAAGGGTGGTTGGGGTCTTTTGTGATGATTCTTGCTGTCCACTGAACAAAGGTTGCCATCCATAATCTGCCAAATAAACCGTGTAATTTATTGGCCTTCCCTGCATCACAAATAACAAGTTTCCCTCCTGGTTTTAACACCCTGAATATTTCTTCTAAACCAGCCCTTTTATCTTTGAAATCTCTAAATGAAAATAGGCAAAAAACCCTGTCATAAGTATTCGCTTCCAGTGGGATTTCTTCAGCAATGGCCTGAACATATGTTGCTGGTTTCTCATTGAATTGNGTGCGCNCCGCATCAACTCTTTTCTNACAAATCTTCAACATCTCAGCAGACGGATCTAAGCATGTCAACTCTACATCGCGAATTGTCTCAGCGAAACTCCCAGGTCCACATCCTACTTCGAGGATATTCNTGCCCTCAATTGCGTGTTTTCTCACATGCTTTCTCATACTTTTGTCCGTACCAAGCGTCATATATCGATTAACTCGGTCATAAACCGGGATAGTCGCTTCAAGCTGTCTCTCGAGTTCTTCCCAGGCCTCATCATCGATGCCCGAGGGGTCAAATCCTTCAGTTGAAGACCGACCAGTCATGGCAAGGCCAGTAGCCCCTCCTTTTCATAGGTATGTAAATCCCTTGAAAATTCGCCATTTAGATTATGACCACATTGGTTAATTACTGCCTTCCAGTGGGGCTGGCATAGAAGGTGACTTTATGGGAATGAAAGAAGTTCTACAAAGCATCAAAAAAGCCGAAGATGACGCTGCTGAAGCCCTAAAATCAGCCTCTGAAGAGTCAGTAAAAATTCTTTCAGATGCCAGAGCAAAGGCTTCAAAAATCGTACAAACAGCTGCCGATGATTCTCTTACAAATTCAGCCAAAGCCCTCGAAGATGCACGTACAAGTGCTGGCACGGAAGCAAAGACTGTTCACAGCGAAGGCGAAGCAAAGGTGAAAGAAATCACGGATAACGCAGCCTCGAAAAGAGAAAAAGCAGTGCAGCTTGTAATCGATTCACTCATGCCATAGATTACGGNGGAGATTACATGTTTTCGACGGTGGAAATGGCGAAATTACTACTCGCCGGACCACGTCAAAATCTAGACGGCGTTCTTAGGTTGTGTGGCAATCTTGAAAGCATCCATATCAGCGATTATTCAAGCGAAACAGAAGGGATGAAAGTTGGAACGCCTCACCCTGANGCAAATGAAATATCTACCACACTCTCCAAAACCAGATCNTGCATTGCNTCCTTGAATCCAGTCAACAAATCTGGAAAGGTTTCTCGTAAAGAAATTGAAAAATCACTTTCAATTGATACAAATAGCGACTCAGAAATTAATTTACCTAGTCAAGACAGCAAATTTCTCCAATCTCTTGAAGATGTCATCNCGCTAATTGAGAAAGNCCGAGCATGTGAGNGCGAAATTGTCAAACTAGAAGAGCAAATTCTCGCACTCAAGAAAGTCGCTCCATTGGGGATGTCTTTAGAGTTGCTCACAGGCGTAAAAGCAATAGAAATCTTTGTTGCTGAAATTTCTAAACCCTCAAAAGCCAAAGCGGCATTTTCAGAAATAAGTTCAGACATTGAACTATTGGCGTCAGAAGGCATTTTAGCAGTGGCTTGTGAATCAAAACATTCCGCAGAGGTACAAATCATTCTCGGAGAACTGGGGACAAAACCTGTTCAGATCCCATCTGGAGAAGGAAACCCTGCCAAAATGCTTGAACATTCTTCATCAAATCTAGCAGAAACCATCGCAAATATGGAGGCTGCGCAAAAGAGCATGGTCGAGTGGTCGAATAAAAACGGCAGGATGTTACTTGCAGTTAACGAATATTTGGAAAGAGAGGAGGCAATTCTTACCGGGCACGTAAAGTGTGCCGTATCCGAACACGCCTTCGCCTTGGAAGCATGGTTCCCAGCAAAGAGTTCAGATTCGATAAAATCCAAATTCAAGAAATTGGCAAGCCACGTCTCAGTAGAAGCATATGTCGATGACCACCATCACGACGATCATCATGATGAAGAAAAGCCGCCGATTGAATACGATAATATGGGTCCAGGCAAGCCATTTGAATCACTTACAGATTTGGTCGGCCGACCTGCATATAACACGATTGACCCCACTTTAATGGTCATGATTACTTTCCCCATTCTTTATGGAATGATTCTTGGAGATGCAGGCTATGGTTTCATTTTGTTCTGCCTTGCCATGCTTTTGCGAGCAAAAATCGGGCACACNCCATTTGGGAAAACCGCTTCAACAATTCTGACATGGATGGCCATATGGACGATGATTTGGGGTTTGTTGTATGCAGAAATTTTCGGTTTCATCGTCGAAGATTGGACGCTCTTTGCAGGATTTTATGACTGGACGTATGAGATGACTTATGCGTTTAAGAAAAGTTCACTTGGAAAAACACTTGGCTTAGGTCATACTTACATTCCTTTCCATAGAGCAGATGGNGCATTGATGGATTANGTCCTCTTCTCGATATACTTTGGGACCGCTCATCTTGCTCTTGGATTCGTAATCGGATTCATCAATGTGTTCCGGGCTCATGGCTTCCTTCCAGCGTTTTTCGAGAAGGGTTCATGGATGATGATTTTGTTTGGCGGTTTNGGCCATTGTTTCCGTTTCATCACCGATGAGAAATATGAATTATTNACGCTCTCAACATGGTCTGCGGTTGTTATCGCAGGTATTGGTTGTTTGATNATNGGNCTTGCNGTATTTGANAAGCTTGGATGGGCTGGCGGGTTCATCATGGGNCCAATAGAAACCTTTGGCCTTCTTGCAAACACTCTGTCCTACATGCGAATCATGGCGGTGGGAGTGGCGGGTGTGATGATTGCTCACCTTGCAAATGAAAAAGGATATCATATGATGATTGAAGCCACCAATCCGTTGCTCATGGCTGCTTTCTTCCTGCTTTGGATAGCAGTGCATTTATTCGCACTGGCTTTGGGCATACTATCACCTTCAATTCACGCCGTTCGTCTCCACTTTGTGGAATGGATGAGCAAGTTTCACGATGGCTCAGGTGAACGTTTTTCACCATTTGGAGGCCGGTCTCAACATGTGGAGGCACACAAATCATAGTCCCTATATTGGACAATTGGAGGTAATATAATGAAAATGAATACAATGAAGATGAGTTTGCGAATGATGATCGTGCTAATGGGTGCCGTCGTGATTGCTAACGGAGTTGCAGCACAAGACGCTGCCGCTGGAGATGCAGCGGATAACAGCTTTACTGCAGAAGCCTGGGGCAGTCTCGGTGCTGGAATTGCACTTGGACTAGCCGCTATTGGTGCAGGATATGCTCAAGGTGGNATCGGTAGCGCTGCTGTAGGTATGCTNGCTGAAGATGACAGCAAGTTTGGTGCGGCTTTGATTTTTACCGCTTTGCCAGAATCATTGGTAATCTTGGGAATGATGCCCCTTTTCATCGGATGAAATTCTTTCAGAGGAATTCATTCCTTTGAGGTGATAATGTGGCGTTAGAAAGATTAGCACAGGATATCTTGGCTTCTGCAGAGTCAGAAGCAGGAGACATCATTGCGGAAGCAAAAAAAGAGGCAAAGGCGATATTAGATGAGGCGAAATCTAGGGCAAAATCAATCTTAGATAGTTCTGAATCTCAATCTAACAAAGAGGCCAACCAAATTTCAAAAGAAATTGTGGCNAGTGCCAGACAATCCAATCAAAAGGAGATTCTGGTTGCCCAAAAAACCGAATTGGATATGGCTTATGAGATGGCAAAAACAAAATTGTCTGATGCTTCTTTGAAAGGTAGGGCNAGTTTGCTGAAACACTTGTTNTCAGAAGCCAAAAAAGTTGGTGAAGGCAAGATGGTGCTTCGNCCAACAACGATTGACCGCTCGGCCTTAGAAGATGCTTCNAAAGATTATTCGATTGGAGAAGAAGTTGATGGAATGGGTGGTTTCATATTAGAAGCCGCTGATGGTTCGATCTCGTTTGATTATCGGTTTGATGGCTTGCTTGAAGAGGCATGGTCATCTCTCTTACCAAAAATTACTGGAGAATTATTTTAATTAGGAAGTGTGGAAATGCCGTTGTTGTCAAAAAATGATGCATATGTCGCCACTCGGGCTAAATCAAGAAAGAAAAGCCTGATTGACGGAACACGTATGCGCCAATTGCTACAACAAACTCCAGAGCAACTGAGCATTTCCATTGCTGACTCGGGATATAGAAATGAGATTGATATGTATGCCAGCGGTTTTCAAGGAAGCGATTTGGTTGAAGCTGCACTAACGCACAATCTTGAAAACGAGTTGTCAAATCTTCTCAATCTATGTTCAGGACGAATCCGAGAGCAGGTAGAGGTTTACACTGGTCGATTTAGGTATCATAATGCCAAAGTCGTACTACGTTCGATCTTCAACAAAGTCGATGTATCTGAAATCAACCATACGGTTTTNCCAGAAGAAAANGAAATCAACGTTCCATGGCTAAAGATTGTCGAGGAGTCAGATACGATGCGCTCTGCGGTAGAAAAAATGCGGCGCCTACCTTTTGGAAAAGAACTCATGTCTCTGGCAGAAGGAGCNTCTCTAAAGGAATATGAAGANGTTCTCGACCGTCATTATTTTTCAGATAGTTTATCCAGATTAAAAGGAACATCTGCTAAAGACAAAGTGCTTCGAAGCGTTATTTCTACAGAAATTGACCATCGAAATATTATCAATTTCCTTGAAGCAGAAGCGTTTAGCATGGAAAAAGAGCAGATTGAAACGCTTATGATTCCTGGTGGTTCGGTACTCAAGACCTCGAAGATGAAGGCCATTGTGTCTGGNGGTAGACCTGCATTGATGGATGCACTAAGGCGCCATCATCGTTTTGATGCAGAATCATTTGAATCAGCAGTTAAGGAATCAGAAGAAAAAATGACACTTGATCCAGTTGTAGTATGGCTGAAAAATCGAGAAGTAGAACGAATGAAANGATTGGGTTACCTCCATCCTGTTTCAGCTATTCCGATTGTTAGTTATGTGGCAGCCAAGGTAAAAGAAGTTCAAAACCTCAGATTCATCGTGAGAGGATCTGCTGCAGGNCTTAGTGCAGAAGTCTTGGAGGCGCACGTTCTATAGGTGATATTTATGGAAATTTCAGTTATTGGTCCCCAAGAATTTACACTCGGCTTTCAATTAGCCGGTGTCACAAATTATCACAATCCTAACGGGGAAGAAGATACTGTTAGTATCTTTAAATCCCTCTTAAACAGCAAAGAAGTTGGAATCGCAGTGGTCGACTCCGCGGTTTTCAACTCTTTGCCAGATCGCTTAAAAGAGCGAGCCTCTGCTTCGATCACGCCAACGTTTTTGGCTGTTGGTCGAGGTGAAGATAATACTTTACGAGATACGATTCGTAAAGCCATAGGAGTCGACCTTTGGAAATAAAATGAATAACTCCTGGAGGAATGTAAATGAGTAAAAGTGAAGGAACAATTTTCAGAATATCTGGTCCTGTGGTTACAGCCGTAGGCATGGAAGCTGGAATGTATGACGTGGTCCGTGTTGGCCATGAAGGATTAATGGGTGAAGTGATTGAACTACACGGTGATAAAGCGGTAATTCAGGTTTATGAAGATACGAGCGGTATTCGCCCTGGNGAACCCGTTTTGAATACTAAAGAAACATTGTCTGTAGCACTTGGCCCTGGTTTGCTCACCCAAATTTATGATGGTATCCAACGCCCTCTCGCCACTCTTGAAGAAGTGATGGGTGTGTTTATCACTCGAGGTGTCGATGCTGATGCTTTTGACCTTGACAAAAAGTGGACATTTGAACCCACGGTCAAGGCTGGTGATACCGTAGTATCTGGGCAATGTATNGGCGAAGTTCAAGAGACTGAAACCATTCGTCACAAGATCATGATCCCTCCTGGAAAGGGAGGCGTTGTNAAATCCATTGAATCTGGTGATTTTAATGTGGTTGAGACNGTATGCATGCTCGACGATGGAACAGAAATTCAAATGATGCAAAAATGGCCGGTTAGAACTCCTCGTCCATACCAGCAGAAATATGCTCCNGATACACCCCTTGTCACTGGAATGCGAATTCTTGATTTCCTTTTCCCACTAGCTAAAGGTGGAGCAGCAGGAATTCCAGGACCCTTTGGTTCAGGGAAAACCGTTACGCAGCAATCCTTAGCCAAGTATTCGGATGCACAGATTGTTGTTTACATCGGATGCGGTGAAAGAGGNAATGANATGACNGAAGTNNTNGANGAATTCCCNCANCTNATNGANCCNAANACNGGTAAACCNNTNATGAANNGAACAGTNATGATTGCNAANACNTCAAANATGCCNGTTGCTGCNCGNGAAGCNNNNGTNTACACNGGAATTACCATTGCNGAATATTTCCGAGATATGGGTTACGATGTTGCTCTCATGGCAGACTCAACCAGTCGCTGGGCCGAAGCTATGCGTGAAATTTCATCAAGGCTGGAAGAAATGCCAGGAGAGGAAGGATATCCTGCTTATCTATCAAGCCGAATTGCAGAATTCTACGAAAGAGCTGGACGTGTTCAAACACTCAATGGTGAGGACGGTTCAGTTACAGTTATCGGTGCGGTTTCCCCACCCGGTGGAGATATATCAGAACCTGTAAGCCAAGGTACACTTCGAATCGTGAAGGTATTTTGGGGTCTCGATGCGAGCCTTGCACGTCAAAGACACTTCCCAGCGATTAACTGGTTGAGTTCATACAGCCTTTATCCACAAAGTCTCAATCAATGGTTCCGAGATAACATCGCTCAAGATTTCCCTGAGATCAGGACCCAGATTAGTGGTTTACTTCAAGAAGAAGCAGAATTACAAGAAATTGTGCAACTTGTTGGATCTGATGCACTTCCAACAGACCAACAATTGACACTTGAAGTAGCACGTATGATTCGTGAATATTTCCTGCAGCAAAATGGATTCCATGATGTTGATGCATTTTGTGACATACAGCAACAATATGCCATGGCAAAAGCCGTACTTACCTTCCAAGAGAGTGCCAAAAATGCGATGAGTGCCGGTGCAGCGCTTGATGATGTAGTCAATGTACCAGCACGAACCACACTTATGCGAGGTCGATTCGAAAAGGGTTACCTCGATGAAATCGATGGAATGGTCGAGGAAATGAATAAAGAAATTGCTGCGGCAATAGAGGAGAATTAAGAGGTGAGATGAATGGCAGGAAAAGAATACAGAACAATTACAGATGTAAAAGGGCCACTGGTGTTTTTGAATAACACAGAACCTGTGGCATTTGGTGAAATCGTTCAGTTGCGACTGAGTGACGGTTCACTAAAAAATGGACAAGTTTTGGATACGAGTGAAGATATTGTTGTTGTTCAAGTTTTTGAGGGAACAGCCAGCGTAGATTTGAATACTGGTGTCAAATTCATGGGTGACGTTTTCAAGTTGCCAGTGAGTGATAGTCTGATTGGTCGTATCCTCGATGGTGCTGGAAGACCAAGAGATGGTGGACCAGCTATTGTTGCTGAGGAAAACGCTGACATTATCGGTGCGGCAATCAATCCATATTCACGTCGTTCACCTCATGATTTTATTCAAACAGGTGTCAGCGCAATCGATTGTTGTACAACCTTAGTTCGTGGCCAGAAGTTACCGATTTTCTCGGCATCAGGATTGCCACACAACGATATCGCTTTGCAAATTGCACGACAAGCGAAACTCAAAGGCAGTGATGAAGAATTCGTTGTTGTATTTTGTGCGATGGGAATTACAGCAGAAGAATATAATTATTTTAGATCAGATTTGGAAAGAACAGGAGCACTTGAAAATGCGGTATTGTTCGTAAATTTGGCCGATGATCCAGCCGTTGAGCGGATTATCACCCCAAGGTTAGCTCTTACCGCTGCAGAGTATTTGGCGTTTGAAAAAGACTACCACGTATTAGTTATCTATACTGATATGACAAATTACTGTGATGCTTTGCGACAAATTGGTGCTGCAAGGGAAGAAGTTCCTGGTCGACGTGGATATCCAGGTTATATGTACACTGATTTGGCCATGCTGTATGAAAGAGCAGGAATCGTAAAAGGAAAGAAAGGTTCGATTACTCAATTCCCGATTCTTACCATGCCTGGTGATGATATTACGCATCCGATACCCGATCTTTCAGGTTATATTACAGAAGGACAAATTGTTATTTCTCGTGAACTCCATCAACAAGGTATCTATCCGCCAATCAATGTACTTCCATCATTATCGAGATTAATGGGAAGTTGTATTGGTAGTGAAACAACAAGAGAAGATCACAAATCTGTATCCGATCAAATGTATGCAGCATACGCTCAAGGAAGAGAATTAAGAGGATTGGTCGCTATCGTTGGTGAAGATGCTTTGAACGAACGTGATAAGCAACTTTTAGACTTCGCAGGTGTCTTTGAAGATAGATTCCTACGTCAAGGAAGAGATGAAGATCGTTCTATCGACGAAACACTTAATCTGTGCTGGAATTTAATGAACGATATTGATTTGAAATATCTGGTTAGGTTAGATCAAAAATGGATTGAAAAATACCATCCAGAAAGCAAGAAAGAGTAAGGAGGACTGAATTTGGCCTTGGATATCAAGCCGACACGAAGTGAATTAATCAACCTGAAAAGGAGGATTAAACAAACGAGAAACGGCTACAATCTTCTCAAAATGAAAAGAGATGGTTTATTCCACGAATTTAGAAATCTTCTCGCAGACATGATTGAAGCGAAAAGAGAACTCACTGAAGCTTTCATGCTTGCTCAAACAAGGATTGATTTAGCAAATTCAATTGAAGGTGCTTTGAAAGTCAGAGCAGTAGCCATCGCGAATTCAACTAAGCCTGAAGTTGAGGTTAAACCAAAAAACATCATGGGTGTAGTTGTACCAAATGTTAGTGGAACAAATTTGAGACAATCATTTCAGGAAAGAAACATGGGTTTTGTTGGTTCAAGTCCATATATTGATGAAGCAGCTGATTCGTACGGCAATCTCATAGAGAAAATCGTAAAGGCTGCGGAAATGGAGGCAACCCTCAAGCGAATGCTCGAGGAGATTGAGGCGACGAAGCGGCGAGTCAATGCTCTTGAGTTCAAGGTCATACCAGAGTTATTAGAGGCCCAAGCCTTCATTCAATTAAGGTTGGAAGAAATGGAAAGAGAAGAAACCTTCCGACTCAAGAGATTCAAAAACAAGTAGCGCTTGGTAATTGACACCTCTGATGTAGGATGACCGATTGCAAGAGGTGGGGGCGCACAATTGTCTACGAGTGAAAAAGATAACAATGAACCGCTTCCGTTACACGAAAAGGCGTGGAATCAGAAGCAATTCTTCGTTGCAATTTTATCCCGATACGTTGATGTTTTGGATGAAATAGGTGGTATGTGGCCAGCTTTTTCAGTCCAAGAAAAAAAAGAAGATGATGACATACATCAACAATTAGATAAAATCAATCGCCATTTATCTAGGTTAGACTGGTCTGTAGGCTTACATCCAGATGAGCCGTGGATGATGCATGTATTCCCCCTTCCCATTAGGCAGTTCCCTTCTCGTTCTGTTCCTATTGTGATGTGGTTTTTCGCCCTCTTATCAACCCTCTATGCTGCTGAAACATGGATGTCATCTGGTAGACCAGATGGTGGATGGTTTCACTCAAATATTGTCATTGATGGGTTTTTAGGATATGCACTACCTGTTTTAGGAGTCATACTAGCGGCATCATTCGTTCACAAGTCGATCGCAAACTATTATGGAATAAGGGTGCCACACCTATTGCCAATTTTTGCATTTCCAGCCACATGGTGGCCCTTTGGTTTGCTGGGTGTAGTTTCAATTCCTCGGATGGATGCCCGGTTCTGGCCAAATAGAGCCGCTTTGGGTTGGTCTGCTATTTCAGTGCCATTGATACTCATTTCAACTGGAATGATTTTTGTGCTATGCGGCATCTATCTCTCACCCTCCTCAATGGATTTAGTATCCTCACCGTTACGAATTGAGTTACCTCTCTTTGCACAATACTTCGGCCTTGGTTTGCTAGGAGAAAGAGCCATGCTCCTTGGAACCGTTTTCGTCCATCCGCTGACCTATGCAGGTTGTACGTTGGTATTTTTTGGCTGGGTTTCTCTCATTCCTATACCCACCTTCCCAGGCGGTAGGCTTCTTATGGCAAGAATGGGAGTAAGGGAAGCTCGCTCAAGTTCAACCCAGATGTTGTTACTGTTCACTTTAGTCATTTTTGGAATTCTCTTTCAAGCCTTTTCTGGTTTCTCTACTTGGACGGTTATACTCGTATTGTCTTCGGTAATGCTGTTGACGAGAGGAACCGACCCACGTTTCCCAGTTGTGTTAGATGATGCTGCTGGTTTGAAAAATGAAGATCACAGGCGTCTTGGTTTGTATCTCTTCTTGGCATTTGTTCTTGCTTTACCTGCGCAAGTGCCGTATTCATTGGCTGAGGATTGGGATGAATCAATACGATATGAGTTGGATGAAACGCATTACTTCCTCAATGAGAATTCTACAATGATTGAGATTATACTTGTAAACGATGGATGGCTTGAGAGAGGCTGGTCTGCAGAGGTATTAGTAAACCAATCCGATAAATTTCAATGGTCGTGTTATTTTTCCACTCAAGAATCAGAAAATTGCAACGGGATTCTCGGGCCAAAGGAAAAAGTAAATCTCCAAATTAATGTAACTTGGCTGGAGGATGAAGATTTGCTATTACCCAAAACAGATTTCTTTTTGTCATTCTTTGTCGATGGTAAAGAATCTTTGAGAGAGGTTACGATTTCTTCAAAACATTCTGCGATACCTCAATCGAGTTATTGGTCAGCAGTTGGTACTTTTTTTGAACCTAAATTTTGTGTAGATTTGTCTTGGACGAATACTGATTCGCATCCATTTGTAATTCGAGATTCAGGAGATTTTGGGTTTTATTTTGAAGGAACTGAGCAGTTGAATATTACACAATTAGACCACAACTCAAGAAATGTTTGTATCGAAGGAAATACTGGTGCTAACTGGAATTCTCTATCCGAAATATTGTTGGATATTCAAAACCATAGTTTCTCACTTTCTCCACCCCGTGTCCCTGTGGAATTTGTCATTCCTTCAGAAGGCATTGAAATTAATGCTACAAAGAATTATTCAGGCTGGGGTGCATTCGATGATGGCGGAGTTTTGGTCTATGGTGCGTCAAATATTTGTGATTCTGGCACCACATTAGGATATCCAAATAAACCATCTACTGGTGATTGGATTTGGGATTTAGCGATTAGGAAAGAAGCCAAAATACCCGAGGTTGACGAGAATCAATCCTTGATTTTTCAGTTGGATGAGGGAAGTATATTCCATCACTGTTTGGAAAATGAGCGGTTGCCGCTACAAACCTATTCAGTAATCACAGGACCCGAAGTTATACTTTTACAAGGAGATACATACACTCGTTTCTGGACTGGTTTCCATGAAATTCATGAGAATAATCTCTCATTTTTTAATCCTACAAATGAAACTGTAAGAGTGACTTTCCAAGCCATTGGAGATGGATGGAGTGTACCTGATTCAACGAATATTACTGGGAATGTGGTCACTAACATTCAAATCGATTCGCCTCAAGAGGATTCATATCTTTTCATAAAGGCTGAGCCAAATCTAATCAAGGTATACTTGGTGGAGTAGGTGGTTTATTTGCGTGTTGCAATTTTGGGTGCAGGTGCAATCGGCAGTCTTATCGGAGCGAAATTAGTTCAGGCAGGATTCGATGTACTTCTACACGCAAGGGGTGAACATGGAGCATGGCTTGCGGCCTCGGGATTGGAAGTTAGTGGAATAGAATCTGCCGAAATCACCGCTGATCAGTGGACAGTTACTTTAGATGAAATTGAAATTGGAGATAATTTTCGACAGTGTTGTGACCTTGCAATCATTACCAGTAAAGCGAATAATACGAGGGAATTATCTCATGTTGCCAAATACATCTCGAAAGGTGCAATTCTCACATTACAAAACGGGCTAGGTAACCTAGAAATATTGTCATCAATCGTGGGTGCTAAGAGATCTTTTGCAGGTACCACAACTCATGCTGTGACGAGATTGGGTCCAGGGAAGATTGATTGGAGGCATTTCGGTGAGATTCAACTCACCTCAAATAATCCCTTTTTTGAGGTATTTGAAAAAGCAAAATTAAATCCCAAAAAATATGATGATATTAACTCGATACTTTGGCTAAAACTACTGTATAACGTTGCAATCAACCCTCTTTCAGCGATCATTGGTCGCCCCAATGGTGCATTATTGAGTGACCCTCTTCGTTCGGAATGCCTTTCCATTTTCTTTGAAGCCGTCCAAGTTGCACGGTATGAAGGAATTATGTTACCAGAAAATCATGAATTGGAAACAAACTTACTCGACTTGATAAGTAATACTTCTGAAAATATTTGCAGTATGCTACAAGATGTAAAAAGAGGTAATATCACTGAAATTGAAATGTTAAGCGGTGAAGTTGTGAGGAGGGGTGAAATACACGGCATTCCAACTCCCAAAAATGCTTTGTTGTTAACTCAAGTTCAAGCCCTACAAATCTAGATTAAAATGCAATCCGCTGTTCGTCTTTTGGTTGATTGCATCCTCTGTAATCATCTTCGCAACAGCAACAAGGTTTCTTAATTCAACAATCTCTCTTGTTGGAATTGATTTTTTCCATATCAACTCAATTTCATTTTCAAGAAGACTCACCCGGCGTTTAGCACGAGCCAATCTTGAAAAGCGTCTAACTAAGCCTACATCAAGGGTCATCGACGCCTTCAATGTTTGCAAATCTAGAGCAAGCGGCCCATGTTCAATGAGTTTACTTAGGCCTTCAGCACGCCATTCTATAGCATCGTGTTTTTCTTTCCTTCCAAGTTTGTGAATATTTATTGCAGCACGATGGGCGAAGACAACTCCCTCAAGAAGACTGTTTGATGCCAAGCGATTTGAACCATGAAGGCCGGTACATGCCGCTTCACCTATTGCGTATAATCCAGGAATAATTCGACCATCTTTCATGAGGGCTTGACTTTCTGAATTTACTTCCAGTCCGCCAACCATGTAATGTGCTGCAGGTGCTACGGGGAGTGGATCTTTAGAAAGTGAGAGGCCATGTCGATTCAGTCTATTTTCAATGGTTGGAAATGAATCATGTAACATATTTTTGTCCAAGTGTGAAGCAACCAACCACACATTTGATGCTCCATTCTCTTTCATGACGGTATCACAAGCACGAGCCACGATATCACGAGTTGCAAGTGAGCCATGTTCTGAATATCGCTTTGTAAATGAAAATTTTTCTGGATTTGTTGGCTCTTTTTTCATTTGTTTTAGACCTTCATCGTCCAATAATACAGCCCCAGCGCCTCTAATTGCTTCTGTAATCAGAAACGGCCTTTCTCCCTTAACATGTAGTGCTGTAGGATGGAACTGAACAAATGCCATGTCTTTAACTGAAGCTCCCGCTCTTACCGCCATGGCTAAACCATCACCAGTCGAAACTTGGGGATTGGTTGTTTGAGCCCATAATTGACCGGCTCCACCAGTTGCGATGATCACACAATCGGCCACATGTGTTTCTACCTTGCCATTGGATAAGTTGAGGCACCATACTCCAGCAATCCCTTTCTCAATTTTTCCATGGTCGGATTGAATCAAATCAATCACCAAATTCATCGGATAGATGCTAATGTTGCGATGATTTTTAACCGCTCTCATTAGCGCAGTCTCTATTTCTTTCCCTGTTGCATCTTTTGCATGAAGAATTCTTGATTGTGAATGCCCCCCTTCTTTTGCTAATGCAAAGTCATCATTTTCTTTTTGAAAGGAAACACCGTAACTCAGTAAATCTCGGATTCTATCACCTGCTTCTTCGACAACTAAGCGAACAATTCCCTCGTCACACATTCCGTTTCCGCATGTGATTGTATCTTGAATGTGAGCCTCGATTCCATCTAGGTTTGTTTTATCGAGAATAGCGGCAATGCCTCCTTGGGCCCAGTTTGTTGATGAGTCTTCAGGCTGTTGTTTTGTGAGAATATGGACTTCATGTCCACATTCTGCCAATTTGATAGCGCTGAATAGACCGGCAATGCCGCTTCCAATAACGATGACTTTACTCATCCTATCGGTTGTGCCTATCGCAAAGTCTTGAAAACCCTTTCATTTAGGCGACATCACTATCATCTGTAATGAACANCCACATCTATGGCGAAGGGAGGTAAGTTGAGAGGCATTNTTGGTGTCCTCTTTCTTGCTATAACGGTAGCAAACGTTNAATNCGGNGCCCTAAGTTCGACTGAGGNCCCTGTTAAATTAAACCTCAAGAAGTATAGTCAGGAGGAATGTTCGACAGCAGCAATTGAGTATGATATGAANAATAANATTGCAAGTGATTGTTATTCAGAAATAAAACAATGGGAAGGAAGCGACCTGTTGTTTCTTTTTGAAGGAGTGGCAATATTAGCCTCGGCTTTCATCAAACTTCCAAAGAAAGGTATNTGGGCCACTAGAATCAGACGNNTTTCGATAATTCTAGGGAGTATTTTCATAATAACNGCTATTGTAGATGCCNCTGATGTCACTCCTTATGTNGATACGGAAACTATGGCTNCTNTCCTTCCATTTGCCATAACTCCAGCACTACTTCAACTGGGAATGTTTGTNTTGGGGGCATTGATGATTCGTGGGAAGAAATATGTGGACGATGACAATTCTGATGCGAAGAAACTAGAAGACGCTGCTAGATTTGAAAAAGAGCGGATAGAAATGGACCAAGCCTATGCCACTGGAGGAACTTTGAAGGGATTAAAGTCCAAAAAACCCTCGAAATCCATGAAAAAATACACAACTGTTGGAGATATGTGGGGTTCCATGGGATTAGCCGCCTTTGAAGATGATTTTGAAAAAGGCCTCAGAGATAGTGGTGACTTTTCAGTAGAAAGGTCTTGTCATATCTGCAGTGGTCAAGGATGTGCTCGCTGCGGCGGTAAAGGTCATCTTTGAATGGCGTCAAATTTACTATCTTAAAATTCACCAAAATAGGGCATAGTTGACCTTAGTGTTTAAGACCTCACTCGCTCCGCTGTAGCCCATATCGGCTTTAAAGTCGTAATTTGTGGTGGGAAAATGTATCTTAAACGTCTTGAGGTTGAAAACTTCAAGTCGTTCAAGGGAAACGTCACGATTCCATTTATTCGGGGGTTCACTGCGATTACNGGGCCTAATGGATCTGGCAAGTCCAACTGCGGAGATGCNATTCAATTTGTACTTGGTCCCCGATCAAACAAAGTTTTGCGAGCCAAAAATGCAAGGGAACTTATTTTCAATGGTGGTAAATCTTCTAAACCAGCTAAACATTGCAAAGTGACGCTTATCTTTGAAAACCCCTCGCTTTCCAATGGGCGAAGAAGAATTCCCATTGATTCAGATGAAGTGAGGNTNACTCGTGAAGTGAAGGTTAGTAAATCTGATAATTTACAAACGANGTATTTTTTGAANGATGAAGAAAGTTCACAGAAAACCTTCCATAGAATTCTAGGCCAAGCAAATGCGAGACCNGATGGGTACAATATCGTATTACAAGGTGATGTNACAAGATTATCAAAAATGACGCCTGTAGAACGCAGAAGAGTTTTGGAATCTGTNGCCGGCGTTACTTCATATGATGATGAAATTAAAAAAGCAGACCGACAAAAAAAGCAAGTTGAAGATTATATCGATCGAATTTCTTTATTGGAAGAGGAACAAAAAAACCGTCTAAAAGATCTCAAAAAAGAAAAAACTCAGGCTGAAAAAGCAGTTGAAGTAAAACAACTTCATGATGAAGCACAGTCCGAGTATTTCCAATCCAAATATGCCTCAATGCATGCTGAAATCGCTTTCCAAATTGAGGAAAGACAAAGGCTTCTAGAAGAATCTCAAGANCTCATTGACACAGTCAAAGAAGGAGAGCACATTCTATTGAAACTTGATGATGAACTGGCATCAATCGAAAGATCTATCCAGGAGATNATGGGAGACGAAGGTGGTAATTTATCTGATGAAATTAACGCTTTACGCCTCAACTGTGAGAGAAATCGAGACCGTATTGANACGGCAGAAGAATTAAACAGTGAAGGTTATCTTGAACTGGAAACCCTTGAAGAGGATATAAGCACAGCAACAAATAATCTGAAAGAACANATCGCCTCCTTGGAGCAAGCACGAGAAGATTTTCNGTTTGCCCAATCATCTNTGGAAGAGGCAGAAGAGAAAGAGATGAAAGTACAAAACACACTCGAAAGTTCTCAAGGAAAGACGCAAGAATTATCCAGGGCCTTATCGATGGCAGTATCCGAATTCAAGGAACTTCAAGGCGATGTTGCTCAAGCAGCCTTGACTTATGGCAAATTAGAAACCAAACTCGACCTTATTGCGGGACAGGTAGAAGGAGCAAAAGATGCTGTTGAAGAAGCCAGATTGAATATGGAAGATCTTGCGATTTTAGGTGATGAGATTGGTAACACACAACCAGATAAAGATCGCACAAAACTNGCAAATGAAATTAAGTCGATACAGACTAATGAAATGAACCTAAAAAGAGACCTCAAAGCCATTGAGGTGAGGTTGCAAGAGACGACTCGCCAACTTGTCTCTGCAAGGGCAGAATTGGAATCNAAATCGGGCANCAATGGATTATCAGGAGGAGCATCTGCCGTTATTTCAGCAAGAGACCGAGGTGAATTAAGAGGAGTTCTTGGCACAATTTCTGAATTGTGTGAGCCNATTGATGCNGACCACGCTGATGCATTGGCTACTGCTGTTGGTGGTGGAATGAGTTCAGTGGTTGTCGAGACCGATCAAATTGCTGCGGAATGTATGGCTTACTTACGTCAGAGGAAATCAGGAAGAGCAACTTTTCTCCCGTTGAATAAAATGCAAGCAAACCGTCCCTCTGGAAAAGCATCTATTCTTGTCAACAAGCCCGGAGTCATTGGTTTTGCTCATGAATTATTACACTATGACCCTCGGATTGAATCTGCAGTTCGTTATGCATTAAGGAATACTTTAATCGTTCAAAATTTGGATACTGCTCGTAAATTGATGGGCGGCGTTAGGCTCNTGACCTTGAGAGGAGAGGTTACAGAGCCTGGCGGTGCTATGGTTGGGGGNAGCCGTTCAAGGATGAAAACCGGTTTTGGAGGTAAAATCCAAGGTGCAAATGAGGTGGAAAAATTATCTCAAGAAGTCGAAAGGTTGACTCAAATGAGTGAAAATGTCACCGAAACCCTTGATAATTTAGGCATAAAGCAAGACGCAATCAGGCAAAAATTGACTGCACTCTCTGATGGGGAGCACGTTCACAAGGTACAGCAATGGCGTCTGGATTCTGATNCTGCNCGGAAAGGGTTTGAGAAGGAAAGGGGNAAATTGCTTGAATTCGAAGGGAAGTTTAGGGAAGTTGAACAGAGTTTACTCCAACAAGAAGCCTGGCAGAATAATCTAATGGGACAATTAGAATCTGCAGAGCTGAAACGCCAAGTTGCACAAGAAGCNCTTCAAGCATCAAGCCCTCAGCATTTGAAAAATCAATTACTGGAAGCCCAAACCATACGAGTAGAAGCCGAAGGGTTACAATCAAAAGCAAAACTTGTCATTGTTAATGGAAAAGAGAAGCAAGAATTGCTTCAACGCGAAGTAGATCGATTTACAGAACGGGCGGATGCATTAGAATCCGGTATATCTGGTAGAGATGTTGAAATCAAGGCCTGGAAAATAGAGATTGAAAAAGACCAAGTCATCTTAGAAGAAAAAGAGTTGGAAAGGCAAACCTTCCTCGACGAGCATCAAGGTCTTGATGAAGAAAGAGTCCGATTGACAGAAGAGAGGGCGGGTCTACGGGTGGCTTACTCTCAAAAAGCATCGGAGGCTCAAACCAGGAAAAGAATGGCTGAAGATATATCTCGAAATCTCCATTCCAAAGAAATTGAACTTGATGAAATTGGCCAAGAGATGGTTGAATTTCATGTTCAAAAAGCCACTCATCCTGAGTTATTGCCCAGCGTTGGAGAAGCCGAGAAAAATCTCAGGAAATTAGCGAGGAGATTGGAGAGTCTTGGTCCGGTAAATATGCTGGCAATTGAACAATATCAAGCCTGTGAAGAACGCCTTTCAGAAATGACGGTAGATTTCAAGACACTTCAGAATCGTAGAAAGCAATTGATTGAGGTTACAAAAAGGTTGGAATCACAAAGAAAAGAACGACTTACTGATGTATTGCATCATGTCAACAAAAATTTTGCTTCAGTCTACAAGAAACTCTCTGATGGTGGAAAAGGCAATTTATATCTCGAAAACCCTGACGAACCTTTCCAAGGTGGGCTTGATTTGTGGGCGCAGCCAAGAGGTAAATCAAGCCGCTGTCGATTGCCTCAATTAAGTGGAGGTGAACAATCGATGGTGGCATTATCGCTTATTTTTGCCATTCAAGATTACGATCCAAGTCCGTTTTACTACTTTGATGAAGTAGATCAAAACTTAGATCCATTTAATGCAGAATTAATCGCAAAAATGTGCCGAGAAAGAAGTGAAGCAGCACAATTCATCATGGTAACCCTCCGAAAAGTATCCTTGAGACTCGCAGACCATCACATTGGAATCACTCATGGAGGCGATGGTTGCAGTCGTCGAATTATTGATTTCGACAAGGAAAGAGCAATTGAGTTAGGAGATGCATCCATTGAGGAAGCAAAGAGGGCTGCAAAAATCAATCAAACAAGGATAGAAGATGCTCAAAACCATGCCAAGGGGATGCCAGAAGTTCCAGAACCATTGGAAACTCCAAAATCAATAGGTGGGCTGTTATTACACATAGATGAAACATCAGAAAATGATAACTTCGAAGCCATTGCTCAAAGAGCAGAGGAGTTGAATGAAGACATAGCAGATCGAAAAGCACTGGTTGAAGAATTAAGTAGTGAAGAAACCTTGGAGACAGAGTTGAAAGAGGAGGCTTGAATCTGCTTCAATCACATTTGGACCATTGGTTTCTCCGTCAAGACATCTTTGAGCAGTTAATCAATGCAGAAGAAACAGATGAAGAAGCCTCAAGGTATGCGGATCGGATCTTACAAGTTGCCCAACACGAAGAATCTGAACACCAAGTATTGGTTGACCCATTCGATCGCTCTGTTGCATTGGTTTTGTCCCTGGTGAAAGAAGAAGGTCTCAATCCTTGGGACATCGACTTAAGCGCTTTTCTCACCATATTTGCAAAACGAGTAAAGGCTGAAGCAGATGATTTAGATCTTCCTGCATGTGGTCGTCTCATACGACTTGCATGGGAAGTTTTGAATAATCAAGCATCATCTCTATTAGAAAAAATTCAAGATTTTGATCTTTTGGAAGAAGAGGAATTTTTCCACGAATTCGGATGGGAATCAGATTATGATGAAGAGGAATTTTTCTTCACAAATTCCGTCATTGATGGTAACGCTGACGAAGTTTTGCCTAATCTATTTGATGAGAGGCTGAGGAGAACAGAAGAAGGAAGGCCGGTGACACTAGGGGAACTTCTTTCGGCTTTGAAAGAGGCTTGTGATGATGCAGAAATACAAAAAGAACGGGAAGAAATTCGGCGGTTAAATGCCATTGAGTTAAGACATATGCTGGCAAATGTGGAAGAACGCATACACGATGAGAACCTTGATGGCGATATCGAAATGAGTTGGAATGCATTTAGGTCAGCACTTACTGAAAATGGGAAAAATGTTGTTTCGATAGAGCATATCCGTACACATCTACAAAATCACCTTTCCTTAATTGGACGCTCTATAGAGGAATCGTTCAATGAAGCGAAAGTCATCGCATTCGTAGCCTCATTATTCTTAACCCATAGAGGATATGCAAGCGTTTCTCAAGATATGGGCACGAATGGTGAAATCTATCTACAAGATCTCTGGCCAAAAGCACTTACGTACGATCAAATTTCAAATTCAATCGAAGAGAAAAAGAAAAATCAAGATATCTCTGATGAATCAGTAAATCATTTGGCAGAAAGGGCAAGTTCGATGACCAGTAAACCAAAATCAGAGGTTATGGCTGAATTAGACGAGTGGCTCGTGGAGTGATTTACATGAAGGAATGGCCATTAGAAGTCTTGATTGAAGCCGTTTTATTTACTTCAGGAAAGTCGATGAAAATTGACGAATTAGCTGAAGAATTAGGATATCCTGTCGATGAAGTGACTCTTTCTGTGTCCCAGTTACAACAGACTGTCAAACGAAGAAGAAATTCGGCTCTTCAATTGGTGGAGGTAGGTGGCCGATTCGCGTTCGAGGTTAAGGCGAGTATTGCAAACCATTTACCGTCAACAACAAAAGCGGAAATACCTCCGAAGTTGCTCAAAGCAGCGGCACTTATTGCCTATCACCAGCCAATGCCTCAATCACGTCTTGTCGAATTGTTGGGCCAAAAAGCGTATGATCACATTAGGGAACTGGCACAATCTGGATTAATCAACCGAAGAAAAGCAGGTAACACCAGGCGATTGACTACGACTTCTCGGTTCTCAGAAGTGTTTGGATGCCCTTACACCGATCGTCAAAAGGTAAAGAAGTGGTTTAGAGAAAAAGTGCTTGAAACTGGAATGCTTGACAACATTGAAAATGCTTCTGCTTTAGAAGAAGAAACAGATAATTCAGTATCCGATGATGATTAGACGCATCTACATCAAGATCTGATGGTTTCAATGGCATCTCTCACTAATTCATGAGTAACAGGCATATCTTGGGCGAGAACGTTCTGCACGACTTTCATGACTTCGTCTTGTGTAGCGCCTTCTGATATTGCCATATTTTTCAAGTGCATCCGCATGTGCCCGGATTGAATCCCATCGGTTGCAAGAGCACGCATTGCGCCTAGGTTCTGAGCCAGTCCGGCACAAGCCATTACGCCGGCCAATTCTTGTGCTGTTTCTACCCCTAAAATCTTCAAATTAGCACGAGCAGCAGGATGTATTTTCGATGCACCTCCTACAATCCCAACCGCTAGAGGGATTTCTATGGTGCCAACCAAGTCTCCTTGGTCATTGACAATCCATTCTGTCATAGATGTGTATGCCATTTCTTTCATGCTGGCCCAAGCATGACAACCGGCCTCAATCGCTCTCCAATCTTGGCCACAAGCCAGGGCAATTGCACTGATTGCATTCATTATGCCCTTATTGTGAGTAGTCGCTCGGTATGGGTCCATTTTGGCAAATGCATATGCTTCGATAATGGCTTGTATTACTTCATTGCCATCATCTTTGCCAACACTGGATAGTTCTTTGGCAGTAAATGTAGCTCTCGCTCTGGCCATCCTGTGGGTTGCTAAATTAGATAAAATCCGAAGATGGACTCGCCCTCCAGTAATGGATTCAAGGTGAGGGGCGATTCTTTCCGCCATCGAGTTAACGGCATTTGCCCCCATTGCATCCCGACAATCAACAAGCAAATGAACAATAAGCATAGGGCCAATTTCCGATTCTATGACTCGAGTAAGTATTTCTTTACATCCGCCTCCAAGGCGTATCATTGTAGATGGAACGTCGTTACAAATCTCAATCAATTTGCTTTGATTTTTATTGATATCAGAACATGCCTTGTCGATATCAGGTAGGTCGAGAATTTGAATCTGCCCTATCATGATTGGATCATCACAATTTACGCTAAATCCACCGTTTAACAGACAACGCTTCGCCATATTTGATGCCGCTGCAACAATACTTGATTCCTCAACGCAAAATGGTATCAGGTATGGCTTTTCATTAATGACGAAATTAGTGCCAATCCCGACCGGGAGAGACATGGTTCCGACCACATTCTCTATCATCATATCAGCGGAAGATAAGCTTAGCTCTCCAGTTGAGGTAAGCGCTGTGATGTCTTCTTCAGAAAGGTCTACATTTGACTTGAGCAATTTTATTCGCTCATTTACAGATAATTGGTAGAAACCTTTGAGCCGGCTTTCTCGAGAAGGTATGTGCTCACCAAGCATAAGCAGTAGCATCTGACACATGAAAGAATCGCAAAATAACGCGTTAGTTAACGCGTTGACACATTGTTAATAAAGCGTTAAAACGATTGAAAAAAACTACATGGTTGGCCTTTTAACGCGTAAATATAGGCACATTTTAGCCAAGACATACTCAAACAATATAAACTAAGATTTTGTTTCCTACCCATGGAAGAGGAATGGAGATTAGTCAATGCTCCTTATCTTCCAGTTAATCCATTTCACACAAGGCCCCTTGAACCTGGTCAATCCGATTTACTTGTAGGCTACCAGAACCTTTCTGCAAAATGGGTTCGTTACCTTCATCAAAAGGATTCTCGTCTCATTCTGTTAAGAGGACAAAGAGGATCTGGTCGTACCTCTCTGTTGCGTTGTCTTACTGAAGAATCAGATGTCGCAGTACATCTCGAAATGTATCCTGATAAAGAGCCCAGTCAAGCTATTTTGCACGAGATATATGCTACGCTTGTGGATTTCAATTTACCGATTAATCGACACGATCTTGTTCATAGACTTGTCCGCAAGGTAACGGAAATGGAACATACAATTCCATTGATTTGTTTGGATTACTCAGAGATTCCAGGACAGGAGTTGTCATCACTACTTACTCAGTTAAGTGTTGTCTTCATGCGTTTGCCTGCACTGGTCATTGTGACCTCTACGAATGAGCAATATGACGTGTTATCAGATTCGGTAAAAGAACGATTTGATCACATTGAATCACTTGAACCATTTAATCAAGAAATGCTTTCAGAACTTGTCACAAAAAGAATAGAACCTTTGATTAATTTTGCCTGGAATCCTCCATCCGAATTTACAACGAGAATGATATCTGAAACCAGCGGAAATGTTGGTAAATGCATTCGTTTGCTTCGAGAAATATTCGATAAACAAGATTTTCAGCATCTAGATGCTAGACAAATGGAACCAAATGACGCCTCTTTTGCACTTAGTGAAGAAGAACTCCCTGTTTTTGAACCAAATTTGCTTCCCGAAGAAAACCATGACTTACCTGATGTCAACGAGGTTCAGAAACCAACACAAAGCAAAGAATTCTTTGAATTAGATTTATCTGAAAATAAAGATGAAACTTCTTCGTTCAAGCAAGAGATTCCTCTGCCAATGGGTGGTTTTCGGGGCTTAGTAATGAGAAATAGAGATTATAATCCTAAATTGTCACCAGAAGATAAAACTCAGACACAAATTATTCCACCAACCAAATCAAATCTAGAGGATGGTGGAGCAGAGTTCTGGAGTGCTGAGGGAGTGGAACTTCTCAGTGATGATGAAATAAAGCAAGAACAAATAGAACATTTACACCATGCTGATTTCCAAGAATCTCCTCCCCAAATACACCCCGCGGAGATTCCTTCTCCAAGTTACGAGAAGGAAGATTCAGGAAACCTAAAAAATGAACTTGCAGATTTGATTGCTAGGGCTTCAAAATCCAGCCTTCATGAATTATTGAGTTTGCTTCGTGCACCGATGGTGGGCAAAAGAGAAAGCCATCCCTTAAACGTGGGCGTGCTTAGAAATCTTAACAAATCTGAAACAATATTGATTGAGGTCACCTCTCAAAGGTCGATCTCACCTTCAGATACAAGAATGTTGGATCGCCTAGGTGTCAAAAGGGCAAGACTTTCACAAATTTGTAATCGGTTATTGAGGGCGGGGATTTTGGAAGTAAATACAAAAGAAAAATCTAGATTTTTCTCTCTAAGTAGGGATGCTAAAGTCCAACTTATTGCATGGGGATTAATGGAGGCTGACATATGAATTGGTCAATTTCGAAGTCAATTTCTTTTTCTAAATCATTATCAGTAGTTACTTCTGTTGAGAATCATTTGTTGGCAGCTTCTGGTTTGAATCTAGAGTTAATTGACGTAAATGGAGATGCCGTTTGGAAAAGAGATATGCCATTTAGAGTTCATGCTGCTGAGTTTCATGAGGGCTATATTGGAATCTTGAGTGGCCATGGGTATTATGTTATTCAAGCACATAATGGAGAATTGTTGAGTGATGGTCGTTCTACTCCAGGAGGGTTCAGTGATTTAATGCCGAGGCCAGGCGGCGGTTGGGTTATTTCAGATCGCAAAGGGCAAATTCATATTTTTGATGAAAGAGGAAAGGGAATTCGACGATTAGAAAGTGGAAGCATTCGAAGATTTGTTGGATGGTTCGATCGAGAGCATCTCCTCTGGCAAGACGGAGAGGGCCATTTACGATGTGCTCGTTTAGCAAATCAAGACCTTCAGCGCGTTATTGAAGAAAGGATTTGGAGTTGGGTAAGTAGGCTTTATGATGGTCGCTGTTTGCTATTATCTGCGGATGGTTCATTATGGGAAGGAGTCCCTCATCCATATGGATGGGACGAATTAATCAAAGTAGATAATCGTTCTATAGAGCCAATGGATTGTTGTAAAACTGGAGATGGGTGGTGGATACTTTCTGTTGATGGTAGTCTTGTTAATTTATCAGGTAATGATGCTGAAGAGCCACAGGATGAAGAAATTAGAAGTATTCATCACGGTGATGGCCTCATCAATATTGGTCAAGACAGAATGGTCACATGGAAGAGATCTGGTTTGTTGAAATTTTGGAATGCACCACATTTGGTAACAAAACAAAACGAAATGATTCAAAAAATGGCGATGGATGCCAGAATTTCTGCTGATTGGGAAGAGCGAAGGAAAGTGTTTGATAGGGCGAGAGAAGCAGAAGATCAAGGAAGGCTATCTCTTGCACTCGATCTGTATAAATCGTTAGGAAGAGATATTGATGTGCAACGAATCACTGTAAGAATGAGGGGTCAATATGAAACAAATTGAGGATAAAATCTCAACTGAAAAATTACAACATTATCTACAACTTACATCGAAAGCAAGGAAGAAATCTACGCCACTTATCGATGAGCATTCTCCTAATTGGAAACCGTTGTCCATTTTATTGAAAATGGCTGATGATTATGCATCAGATGCTAAATATTTCATGGACATTGGAGATTATGTACGTGCTTTTGGAGCAATAAACTATGCTCATGCGTGGATTGATGCTGCTGTAAAGTTAGAGTGGCTTGATGGTCATGGTGATGATGATTTGTTCACACTTCCGTAGGTTTCAATCACGGCTAGATGTTTTTTTCCTTTCACTTCAATCCAGGGAAGGCCACTCTCACTCAGTCTTCTTTTCAGTTTGGTGTCCACGGTCAATATGGGCCATCTTCTTTGCAGCGATATCGCATGAAGGACATCATCAGTATGAGTGAATTGAATGGTCTCATCAATGAATGGATTTGATTTTGCCATAAGCAAATCGAGAAAAATTCTTTTTTTCTTATCGTGGCTTAGCCTTTTTATTTCCTCTTTGACTTGAGGAATAAGCCAAAATTGATGAGGTCCAAGAATCTGGTTAAGCGCTATATCAATGTTGATATTTGCTTCGACAACTGCTATCCAACCGCATGCATCAATCAGGATATCTTGCATATCATCACTCGATAGTCCCATAACCGATTAATCGCCAACGAGAACCAACTCTTCTTGAAATCGAGACTCTTTGACCACGGTCAGCACATATTGGTAACCTCAGTTTAAGGTTGGCTTTTCCAGATTGTGATTTTGAAACCACTCCAACGCTTGTCGATGTAGCTACGTTGACCATCAACATTTCATTATTCCTAAGCGGCATTACAGGTTCAGGTCCATTACCATCAGATGTCACCATATTTTCCATCAATTTTACTTGGACGGAGATATTTTCCCTTATCTCTGGTAATTGTCCTTCTTTGGCAAGAACTTGACCACTTAGGTTATCTGAGGTAGTGAACGATGGATCAAGTGGTGTTGCCATACCGCATAGCCCACCAGCTTGCATTGTTTCTAGGTTGAGCCCACCTCCTTGCATGCTGGTAATAACTGAGGGAATAGGTTCATATCTCACTTTTTTCCCTTCTCCAATCTTTCTTCCGGGTCCAATTTCGATTTTGTCACCGATGTTGAATTGTCCTTGAACAATACTACCGCCAATGACGCCTCCTTTCAATGAGGATGGTCGAAGGCCGGGTCTATTGATATCAAAAGATCGAGCAACATGCATAACGGCCTTAGCTGAAGGATCCCGCTTAGGTGTCTCAATAATTGATTCAATAGCGTGAATTAAAACATCAAGATTAACGTCATGATGGGCTGAAACTGGGATGATTGGTGCGTTTTCAGCGATACTCCCCTTGAGGAATGATTTGATTTCTTGGTATGATTCTAATGCCCTTTCTTTTGACACCAAATCAATCTTATTTTGAACTACTACGATTTTCTCAATTCCAGATATTTCCAGAGCCATCAGATGCTCACGCGTTTGTGGTTGCGGACATGTTTCGTTGGCAGCAACCATGAGCATTGCTCCATCCATTATCGAAGCACCAGTAATCATAATCGCCATGAGCGTCTCGTGGCCTGGCGCATCAACAAAAGATATGACTCTTTGAAGTTCTTCTAGACGGTCATCACTTCCATCCGGTCTTTTTCCAGAAGCATAAAATTGCCCCTCTTCAGTTTTGTAAAATGCTGTATCTGCATACCCAAGTTTAATCGATATGCCTCTTTTCCTTTCTTCAGAATGAGTATCTGTCCAAACTCCAGATAAGGCCTGAGTAAGTGTTGTTTTTCCATGATCAACGTGACCAACCAAACCGATGTTTATTTCAGGTTGTGCTGGAAGTTTTCTTCCCATGCACAACACCTATTTCCAAATCACCATCATTCGTTAGAATCTGCACCATCTTCTTTGAAGATTTCATTAAGAGATTTATTTCCTGCCTCAACCACTTTAAGATTGATTTGACGTGTAAATTGGGTAATTGTGTTTCCCCTGAAGAATCTGCGCTTTCTTAATCCATCAGGTTTGTAACGAAATTGTTTCTTCGCTCCCTTCTTCGTTTTTTGCACAAGTTTGTGACCTTTGTATCCAGTAGAGGCTGTGACAAGAACTGATTTTCTTACACCTCCGTCCAAATCGTTCCTCATCGGTGTTCCAGTTTTATCCGAACCCCCGGTAATCATCAGTTTGTAACCGCTGAGTATGCTTTCTCCTTCTCCAACAAAGATTCCATCAATCATGTCGCCAATTTTTTTGCCTAAAAATTGAGACTGATTATTTCCTGAAATTGGAACGTTGTAAGAACCACCTTTGTTTTCAGGGTTTGTGTCATTGATTACAGCGATAAAGTCCTCTTTTTCTGCCATGGACGAGCCTCTGAACGACTTCCCGACTAGCGACGCCTATTTAGCCCCACCGGAGGCTGATTTTACCTCACTTCCTCTTTAGTTTGTTGATTATTGGGAGAATTTTTTCCTCTAAATCCTTTGGAAGCATGTGTGGGATGGTGATGTGTTGAGTCCGACCTCGTCCTTCTCCTATGTGGTCGGTCCGAGTGAATATGATCCCAGAATCAGATGCTTTTTTTGTATACTTCCAAAGCGTTGTGTACCCTTTTGGTTTTTCCTCGAATTCTTCACACACAACATGGTATAATTTTTCAATTTCGCCACTTGTAACACTTTCTTCTTTCTTCAATCTTCGACAAATACCAATCAGCATCAAACAAGCGTGAAGAGGCAGTGATTCTAATTGGGGTTCATGAAATTGAGAAGGGATATTCGAGGCAGTTCTTTGAACATCAGAATCATTCAAATGTGTCCGTCCCTCTTCTTCTGCGCACTTAGCGGCTCCTTCAAGAATTTCGATAACTTGTCTCGCATCGCCGGAAGGCTCAGCAGCCTCAGCGATTAATTGAAGAGTAGAATGGCTAAATGAACCTTTTTTCAATCCTAATTCAGCCCTCTGTTTTACAATTTCAATTAAACCGTCATAGGTATAGCCATGGAGTTTCAGATGATGGCTACCACCAATTCGAGAGATGACTGCTGTTTCAAGGAAATCAAGTATTTGCTCTTGGCTGATGAGGATGAGCGACAATGTACCTGTTTCGCTTTGATCCTCATCAATCCTGAGTAATTTGTAAAGTAAATCGTCACCAGATCGACGCAAAAGGTGATCCACTTCGTCAAGTGTCAAAATGAGATGTGCTTGCTGCCTTCTTATCATACGGCGAATGCTTGTCAGTAGTTCACCCATGCCCAGTCCTCTATCAGGATGGCCCGGGTCAAGTGATTGGACTATGCGTTGAACGATACTCGAAGCCGTGTTGGCATTCCTACAATTAACGTGAATTGTCCGTATTTCTCTTATATCGTTTAAATGCCTTGTAATGTCGCGGCAAAAAGTTTTGACTAAAGCAGTTTTACCGCTTCCTACAGGCCCCGTAATGACTGCACGACAGCTCTTTGAGTGATTTTCTATTCCTGAGAATAAGGATGCAATCTTCCTTTGCGCTTCATTCCTTCCAACAAGGCTGGGAGGTACAAAATCAAAGTTGAACACATCATGATTGCTTAAAATTAAGCCAGTTCCAATGCGCTCAAGATAATCAGCCATGTTCATATTGGCTAATTGTCCATCGTTATTGAACATACGCTCAGGTTCTACCTTCGGCGTTGCTTCTTAAACAACAACTCCTTTGAAGATATAACATTGTTTGGTGCTCGTACCCAATCACTTCTGTGAGGAGGGCGTACCCACCACTGGTTACGGCCGTCTTTCCACCATGTGGCTCCGTGCTCATCAATTGAATACGAGTCATCTCTTACTGCTTTGGCATATTGAGACTCCCAATCTGAATGTTGTTCTTCATTTACTGGGTGAAATGAACCTTCACCTCGGCGGATGGTATTGATCAATTCAGCGGCTCCACTAGAGCGAGCCCCACCGCCTGATATTGATGACATTTTCACGTGGATTTCATGGACTAATTCTTGAAATTTCTCATTTTTAATTTTATTCAGCCTTAATCCTTTCTTGAGCATGCCTTTGGCTTGTCTCAATTCAGCTTTCGTGTCAGCGAGTTCAATAAAGAAAACCGAGTTTCTATAGAAACGAGAACTACTATTGATGAGGCTGAAGATAATGATGATGGTTATCAGGCCGAAGAGTCCACCTCCTATCTTCGCGAAATCTCCTGCATTTTGATCGGTTTCAAGATTATCTGTTATGGATTCAGCATAATCATTAGTCTGATTTTCGCTTTCTAAAGATTCATTTTTTAGATTTTCCAAGGCCTTTTTTGGATCATACGGGAATTGGTCGATATTATCTCCAAAACCATCAAGATCGAGATCTGACCATTCAGTATCATCCAATGGAAACTTGTCTATATTGTCTCCAAAGCCATCCATGTCGGAATCTTTCCATTCCGTTGAATCAAGAGGAAATGCATCGATTGTGTCATCAATTCCGTCCAAATCGGTATCAAATTTTGCAGAAGCATTATCTGGAAACATATCTGCATTATCACCTAAACCATCCATGTCTGAATCTGACCACTCAGAGGCATTGTTAGGAAATTGATCGATGGTATCTGCCCATCCGTCGTCATCGGCATCATTACAACCGATTACGCTATTCTCCGAAGAGGTTCCAGAGGTATTTGGACAATTATCGATTCTGTCTGGAACAGCATCAAGGTCTGCATCCCCAGAGTAGTTTTTGTCTCTAGGAAATGCATCAGCTCCGTTTTCTAAGGCCCATTCATCATCAGGATCACTATATCCGTCTCCATCCGTATCAAGGCAACCACTACGATCTTCAGTAGAATTCCCTGAGGCATTTGGGCACCAATCGATGTCGGATGCATTTTCTAACCAAGTTCCGTCATCATCTCTTGTATCATTCCATGATTCATTTGCCCAGTTGTCTCCAAATCCATCTGAATCTGTGTCATTCCATTGAGTTGGATTTTCGGGAAAAGAATCGATGGAATCGGCCCATCCGTCTCCATCGATGTCTTCACAACCAATAATTTCAGATTCATGAGAGGTGCCAAATTGTAATGGGCATGAATCAGTTATGTCAATAAGTCCATCATTATCATCATCATTGTCCTCAAACTCGTCATGACATCCATCACCGTCATTATCTGTATTTTCATCAGATACCCAATTTAGTAGAACTTGACACTCGTCCGTCGAATCATCCACCCCATCTCCATCATCATCATTATCCTCCGATTCATCATGACATCCATCCTGATCTTTGTCATTTGTTGTATTGCTCAGCCAATTGGTTCTCCCTTGAGGGCATTGATCGAGATTTTGGTTAACTTCGTCAAGGTTTAATATTCCATCATTGTCGTTATCAAAATCTTCAACGTCATTTTTACACCCATCTGCATCAGTGTCAGTATTATTGTCTGAAAACCAATTATTCAAACCAGTAGGGCATAAATCATTGTGATTAATCACACCATCCTGATCAAAATCTCCGCTTAACTTTGCTACAAAACCTTCCTCTCTACCACCTAAATTTCCTATTTCATGTGTGCCAAATACAACCGGTTGAGAGGAGGCATTATACGAGCCTGAATGATAAACATCGCCTTGATTTGATATGTGCATATCAGTAACTTTCTCATCGAGTACGCCAAAAATGTGATCAATTTTCATCCATGAACCTGCTCCAGAAAGTTCTCCGTAGAAGATGTCACTAGAGCCAGATGTTGCAAGCTCATTGCCACCAGCATATATCGAATGTTCGAATTCTCCGTTAACGAATATAGAATTTGATTGGAAGAATTTGATATTTTTTACACGTTCATTGCTATCTCCGTTTAGATTTGAGCCATTATCTCCGAGTTTGATCGCCCACTCAGTTATTGCAGATGTACTCAATTTAGCGATGTATCCATCCATATTGGCGCTCGCACTAAGGTTGTAAGCTCCTAAGTTCAAATATCCCTCAAATGAACCGCCGACTATCAAAGAGGAACCAAGGACATCAATAGAGGATGAGAAAGACCGTTCACTGTTCATGAAAACAACCCAATTCCATTCACCATTATTTGATATCTGTGCGATAAATGAACTCTGTGTGTTTGAATATTCCTGGTATTGATTTCCATTTGGAGTGGAAAAATTATGTTTGTAATCTCCTGTAATATACAGATTATTTGAAGCATCATCCGAAATGCGATTCACCTTACTAAATCCATTTCCATTGATTTGATTTGCCCAAACCCAAAATCCGGAATTAGTAATCCTTGCAATGAAACCTTTGTTTTCGAGTTGAGATTTTGATAGATTGATACTTTCGAAAAGGCAATATGATCCAGAGTAATCACCCGATATTGAGATAAGACCGCTGTCGCTAATTTCTAAGTCTGATGGAATGTCATTTCCATCCCCTCCTGCATTCAAGACCCAATCCCAGGCACCATCCACTGTAATTTCAGCAACGAATATATCGAGACCTCCTTTTCCAGATTTTTGGATAGCACCAAAAGATACAGAATGAAATGAAGCATCAATATGATTTGGGTCGGTAAAGTAAGCTCCTGAAATAACTAACTTACTTTGTTCGCTGATTTCCAGGTCAGTGATTAGGTCATTTCCTTTACCGCCAAATGAGATTGCCCATACCCATGAAGTAGATTTATTCCACTTGCCAAGAAAAATATCGGTTGTACCTGCATTTGAATTGACTAAATTAAAGCCACCCAAACCTAAATTTTCAGATTGAAATGTCCCGGTCACGAATACGTTTCCCAGAGAATCAGTTACGATACTATTCACGCTTTCATTATTAAATTCGGATAAATCTCCTTCAATAGAAAGAGCAAACTCCCATTGATTTTCGGGTGATGAAGAACGAATGGTGTTTTTGTATAGGTTTTCTTTATCAGGCATTTGAGTCAAAGGTACATATTGACAAAGTAACAGCAATGAAAAGAGGAAAGACATGCATATGCTTCGCCTTTCCATAATGAAGGAAAAAACAATCTCCTCTATTTTCATTTCGTTTAGAAACATATCAAAAAAATTTGTATATTTGCCGCATTAGGAGCCACTATGCGAGTGAGTGGTCTTTTTTCCGGCCCTAAGCAAGGTTTGCCACAAGGGCGCTCAATGCCAAAAAACCCCGAGCCAAAATTATCGATAACAAAATCAGGAGCCAATGGAGATATCAATCATTATCGTTTGACCAAGAAAAAAAATGAAGAGGATATGGCTATATTAGTTATATCTTCTAAAGAACTAGAACAACTTAATAGAAAAGGGTATGAGTTCTCACCAGGTGATTTGGGAGAAAATATTTCTGTCGAGAACCTTCCAATAGATCAGATGAAACAAGATACGTTCCTTAACTTTGAATCCGGCTTATCGTTGCAGTTTTCTCGTATTTGCGACCCATGCTCAAAATTAAATCAATTACCAAATATTGGGAGAGATAGAATCAAAAATCTACTCGAAGATGCTATCGGACTAAGAGGTTGGTATGCGAGAGTAGCTGTAGAAGGGGACGTTTCAATCGGAGATGTGGTTGAAGTTCAGGGGATTTCATCAAATTGATATCCATTTTCCCATTTCTTTTCACCTAAGGCAACCTCTAACTCATACGGGGTGACCAATGGTTTGTCATATCGAACTGAATCATCGATAGCAATTCTTGGACAAGCGGTATTTACGTAGGCATCCACGGGATAAAAATCAATTAACTCAGGGCTAATATGTTCAAGTGCAAGCAGATATCCCTTTTTTCCATGCTTTTCAAGCAGTTTTTTCATTCGCATTGCTAAGGTTCTTCTCATTTGGCCTGGTTTCTCTCCAATCAGAATTGCATAGGTTTTCGCATCTTGGATTGACATAATTAAGCCGAATCGTTGCCTCAAGATCCTTTCGACACGTGCAAGAGATAGTTCGGTGGCTCCACCAGTGTATGGGTCGAGCATCGTTAGTGGTTTTCCAGTGTGTAATACCAAGCCAATAGGGTGAAAATCTCCGCTTCCAAGAAATAGATAATGCCCAATTTTAGGGTCGTCTCCTGAATAATTACACCCAAGTACTTGACCAGGAAAAGTAAGTCTTGCCCCTCCCACGGGAACCTCGACTTGAAAACCGGCGTTTTCTAATTTCTTTTTGTAATCAAAAATAAGGTGTAAATGCTGGATGCTACCTACCAAGCCAAGTTTTGCGTCTTCAAGCGGTGCAACTCTCCCGACTGCGTCAAGAAACATGTCCTTTGCATCTTCTTCATTACTTACGTCTATTTCCTGATGTAATCTGCTTTTTGCTAATTCCCTGTGGGAATGCAAAATTGGCAACGCAGGAGCAATATCAGGATCTCCATCATAGGTTACATTAATGAAATGAGTAGGCATTCCTGAATCGATATTCATTTGGCTATGGCCCATGTGTGCAACAAGTTCAACACCCATCATCTGCATTTTGTTGTGAACCAAATCGCAAGCGCCGTAACATGGGTCAGCAGCAAGTACAACCTTTGCACCAGTGTTATCTTCTATAGAGTCCATCATTTCCAGTGCTTGCATTTTGAGTCCTTCAGGGATTTGTAAAGCAATGAGTCTGTTGTCGTTGGACTTAATCGATTCGATCAGACTATCTAACTCAAAATCATGCCGATCTAAATCCATTTCAATCACCTTTATCCAATTATTACCTTGTCGTGATTCATTGAAACCTTTACAATTGAATCGAATTTAACGTTCGGGTATTTATTTTTCAAAAAAGACATCCCCTCATTTTTTTCAACGACAACAACTACTTGAGAAACAATTCCTCCTATTTCATGAATCCCGCTAATCACGCTATCGAGTGTTCCTCCAGTAGATACCACGTCGTCGATGATAAGCACTTTCTCATTGATGTTAACATCATTGATGAATAACTTTGATTCGGAATATCCAGTATTTTGTGTAATTTCAAGCTCTCCTTCTAATCCGTAAGGTCTCTTTCGAATGACAACCATTGGTTTTTTCATTCGTAATGCTGTTGGCGCAACGAGTGGTAAGCCCATGGCTTCTATACCAATAATCAAATCAACTTCATCCCAATCAGTAACGTCATTTACTCCAGATAGAACATCTTCGAGAACATCAGGCTCTAATCGAGGAACACCGTCGGTAATTGAATGAACAAAATATGGATAATCTCCTTTCCAAATGATTGGAGATTTTCTGATACTTTCATGAAGAGATTCATAGAGGCCCATTCATTAACGCCTCAAAGTTCGGCCAAATATTCGACATACTCGTCAGCATCGAGTAAATTTTCCATGTCGAGTTCGTGTGGGGTGATGATCATAATCCAACCTATGTCATAAGGAGACTCGTTAACCAATTCTGGATTAATTTCAACTTCTCCATTCACTTCTTCAATCATACCTGAGAAAGGGCATGGGAAAGTTAATTTTTCTTCTGAAGTCCATATTGAAAACATATTCTCCTCTTCATCAATTTCATTTTCCGCCTGTCTTAAGATCACTCTTAGAATCTCTCCTAGGTCTTCAGCCAAGAAATCGGAAATCCCGATAACGAGCCTTTCGTCCTTTTCTTGATACCAAACATGTTCCTTAGAGTACTTGCGATTGTGGGCAATCTGAAACTCCATTATGTCTTCGTCCAACTCCTCACCGAACGGGGCGTTATCAAAGTGATATTTTAATACAATGATTTACAAATATCATCCTTTTGGCAAGGATTGGGGAAGATATGAGGTTCGAAGAAACGGAAGAACAGTCAATGATTAGAGAACTGGTCAGAGATTTTGCTGAAACAGTTCTACAACCTACTGTCGAGCATCGAGATGCACACCAAATTGCCCCCACAGAAGAATGGAAAACATTTCTCGATTTTGGTCTTCAGGGTGTAACCATACCAGAAACGTATGGAGGTAATCCAGTTGATGATATCTGTGAATCTATTATTGTCGAAGAACTAGCAAGGGTTGATCCCTCCTTCGCTGTAATGTTTTGTGTACATGTGGGGTTGTGTGCAAAAACCATCGCAATACATGGAAGTGAAGCACAAAAAGAGACCTATCTCTCACGCTTGGCATCTGGTGAAGTGGGTGCATATTCTCTTTCAGAGGCAGGCGCTGGTACTGATGCCGCTGCCATGACTTGTAAAGCGAAACTAAACCAATCTGGCACACATTATATTTTGAATGGTGAGAAAATGTGGGTTACAAACGGAGAGCAAGCTCAAATTTATGTTCTGTTTGCTAAAGATGTCGACCACCCTGATTTTGGGAAGACCAAACACGGGGGAACCACTGCATTCATTGTTGATCGAACATTTCCTGGTTTCAGTACAGGAAAGAAGGAAGATAAACTTGGGATTCGATCTTCTGACACTTGCACACTTATCCTCAATAATTGCGAAGTTCCTGTCGAGAACGTTATCAAGGAATCAGGAAATGGTTTTGCAATCGCCATGAACGCTTTAGATAACAGCAGAATTGGGATTGCAGCACAAGCCTTGGGGATTGCCCAAGGGGCTTTTGAAGCCGCAAATAAATACGCATATGAAAGACAAGCCTTCGGAAAGCCAATTGCTCATCATCAAATGATTACTGCATACCTCGCAGATATGGCTACGCAAATTGATGCGGCGAGGTTACTTGTTTACAAAGCATCATTTGTCAAACAAGAGCATTACGAAAATAATGGACCGCGCCATACAAAAGAAGCAAGCATGGCAAAATTATTCGCAGGGGATACTGCAATGTGGGTTTCAGAAAGGGCCATTCAGGTACTGGGTGGTTACGGATACACCAAAGAATTCCCTGTTGAAAGGTTCTTCAGAGATGCAAAAATTACCCAGATATATGAAGGAACTCAAGAAGTACAAAGAATTGTGATCAACAGGGCTATCAAACCATAATTCACCCCATTTATTGACCAATCCGTAGATCTTTGATTAACAAAAACTCAACCTTTTCCAAGATTTGCAGAGATAAGTCAATATCCAACTAAGAATTGAGAATTATTTAATGCAATCTAGTATTTTGAATAACCAACGCATGAGGATTATTTTTCTGATATCAGTTTTTTCTCTTTTTTCGATTGTCGCCTCTGCCAGCACAGACGGAGATAGTGATGGTATCATAGATTCGATAGATAGATGCCAAAATGGTGAGATAGATTGGGTTTCAAATCAATCAACAGATGCTGATGGCGATGGATGTAGAGATTCAACAGAAGACTGGGATGATGATAATGATGGATTCGATGATGATGCAAACTCAACAATCGCAGATGATTGTCCTAATGCATACGGTTTATCTACACAAGGAGGTGTTCTTGGATGCCCAGATTCAGATAATGATGGTTGGGCGGATTTAAATGACAAATTTCCAGAAGAATCTACGCAGTGGAATGACACAGATCAGGATGGATATGGTGACGAATTAAGTGGATATCAAGGAGATTCATGCCCTAGCCAGCAAGGCAATTCAACCATCGACAAATTTGGCTGTTTAGATAAAGATGGAGATGGTTACTCAAACGATGGTGATGACTTGCCAGATAATCCTACTCAATATTTTGATTTAGATGGAGACGGTTATGGAGATAACAGATCTGCTGGAGCGTTACAATCCGATGCATTTCCAATGAACCCATATCAATGGCATGACAATGATGGTGATGGATATGGGGATAATGTTGTTTGCGTACATTATGATGCACATCCCAATGATGTTAATGCGTGGGCTGCTGATGATGAATGTGATATTGAAGATGATGATGGTTTCGAATTCATGATTCCTGGAACTAAAATAACAATCAGTGCTTGGGATTTAGTTGGAATTTTCACAGGGGGTCCAATAGCTGTCTGGGTTATTTTTTCCGTGGCAACCAGAGACTCAAGATGCCATCAATTTGAGGTTAGATTACGTGACGCCAAATCAAGAAAGGAAATTGAAGATATTGCAACAGAGTATGAAAAGGCCTTGATGCTGAGGATGATTGGTATACATCATGGACTTAGATTGGAGAGACTACGGTCAGAGTTTGATGATGTGTTTGAAGTCAGAGATGCGATTTCAGGAATCATTGAAGATGAGGAAGAATGATTCAAGGATTTGAAATCAATCTTCTTTCTTGAAAACTTGGAAAACTGGCAAGGCAAGTGCTCTGCGGAAATCTATGATTTTACATTTTATTCGAAGATAAGAATTGATTTTCCGTGAATCAAGAATCTCATTGGACTGGACTGGGAATACAAATAATCCTTCGAAAGGTCCTCCGTCGATGATTGCCTTTGCGGTGATTCCACCTTTGTAATCTCCTTCAGCCATCAGAGTATTTTCTTTGGATTGAAGACAGATTAACATCTGATGTACATCACCAAAATCTGAAATAATCTGCTCACGTTCACTTCTTAGTCTTGCATTTTGTAGGTCTTGAATTAAAAATTCAACTTTGGTTTCGATTTCTTGAGAGTAACGATGATCGTCATCGTCGTCGTCGTCGTCATCATCATCGTCATCATCACCGTCAATAGGCTCCGAATCCATTTCAGCATTCTCAATAACGTCGGATTCAGTTTCTTCGATGGCATCATTTCTTTCTTGTTCTATTTCCTCAACTTCGTTAAACAATCGCTCTTCAAAATCGTCGTCTCCAGTTATTTCTTCTAATCCGAAAGCAGCAGCAGGGGC
>PABV01000015.1 GCA_002699425.1 Methanobacteriota archaeon | reverse complement strand
AACTGTTGGTAAGTTATCATGATTAAGAAAACCATAATTATTAGGGTGTGTATGTGTGAGTGTTAGTTGAAAATTTTCAACAAAATCACAAATCTTCTTTAAATTTAAGTCAACATCATGAAATTCAATAATCAAAGCACTAAAATGACTTTGTAATTTAATTAATTCTTCTAAAATTCTATACTCAGATCCATCAATATCAATTTTTAGAAATGAAGGATGCTGAAGTTTGTTGCTTTTTATTATGTCGGTTAAACTTCCATTTTTTATTGTTTCAATATTCAAAATATTTGATTTATCAGAGAAAAACTTTTTAAATTCAAAATAACGATTAAATGAATTAATAATAAACGGAAAATTAAAATTATACATTCCAGCACCAAAATCACTATAAAGTTTCTTCTTCCAAAAATTTTTACCGACCGTGTGATCATAGCAGTGGACATCAACTTTGTTCAATTTTATAAAATCATTTTCAAATGAAACGTCGTCTAAAATTCCAAATGATAAAAGAGATTTAGAATTAATTACTGATTTTTCTGTTACTAAATATCCACCATCATTATTTCTTCCAAATCTTTTTAGTTTGGTATTTTGTTTTGGTTTCAATATTTTAGGAAGAGACATTTATTTAACTCCTATTGAATACGGCAATTTATAATTATTTATAAATAATTTATTTAATAACATTATTCTTTTTATATAAAAATAAGGAATACTAAGGATATGTTTAATTTTTTTGTGTTTAAACGTATTTTTCCAAACTAAAATTTCTGCTTTCAAGGGTGTCAAATTAAAATAAACTTTATTCTTGAAAAAATTCAATTCATTTTCTTTAAAATATATTTCTGATATTTTTTTAGTAATTGTGCTAAAATAATAAAGATCTTTTTGGTAAAATACTTTTCTTAACATTAAATTTTGCCTATTCTCAACATTATGAACTTTTTTACCAATCCATCTTCCACTAATTTGATCGCCCCACCATTGTTTTCCAAAATAAGTGCTTTTTAGCATGCTTTTTGAGTACTTCAATTTATAGATTTTACAAAAATCTTTCATAACCATTTCCTTTTTATTAATTAAATTCTCAAGTAAAATTACTTTTACTTCCCTGTTCATTTTACATAATCTTTTAAGACCCATTATTGCAAGATCTAGTTGAAAATATAAATCTTTTGGGAAAAAATTCATTCCCCTTTTAAATTTTAACCAATTAAAAATAGGTGAACAAATTGCATTTATAGGATGTCTCATTGTATGTATAATTGTACAATTTTTAATATTCTCAAATTTGAATAGTTTTTCCGTATACTCGACTGTATGAGTGTGTATCAAAATAGCCTTTAGGTTTTTAATAGGTCTTTTACTAGCAAGATAATAAGCTTTGTACAAATTTTCTAATATATTAATCTTGCTACTATTATTTTTAACTAAGTTGCTCTGTGATAATTTTTTATAATGATTAATAAATTTTTTTTTATCTACTTTATAGTATTCATTTTTATTTTTTCCCAACTTGTTATGTCTCTCAAGTATATTTTTTCTAGAGTCAAATATAAGTGGTACAAATTTAATAAATTTCTCTGCAATTAAATTACTGTCATTATTTTTAAAAAGATTTTTAAATTCCTTATTAATTCGTAAAATACCTGGTATTTGTAATATTTCTTTGTGTCCATCAAGTAATCCTTGAAAAAAATCTGAACCACCTCTACCACCAGTTACAAGCACTAAAACTTTCATCAGATTTAGTAATTTCTATATTTACTATTCTTAAATGTAGTTATCATTTTTTTTAAAAATTCAACTGAACCAATCGGATTCTTTCCAATTGCAGTCTCTGCAGCTAAAACTAAACCGTCGGCACCCATTTCTAAAGAGTTAAATATGTCATTAGCTTCACCACGAGTTGGATAATTGTTTTGCAACATACTTTCTAGTAAATTTGTGGCAACAAAAATATTTTTATTTTTTCTTTTACTTTTTATTCTGAATAAATCTCGTTGAGCAATTGGAATATTTTCAATTTTTATATCTTTTGATAGATCACCTCTATCTATTAAAAAATTATCTGCGTGTTTGATTATTTCATTAAAATTTTTACAAGCGCTTAATGTTTCAATCTTAAATATTTTATTTTCTTTTGATAATAATTTATTGAATTTGATTATATCAGCCACAGAATTTGTAAAGGACAAAGCAAAATATTTAATTTTCAAACTTTTAGCGATCTTAATTGCTTCAAAATCTTTTTTTGTCAAATAGTCAATGTTAATCTTTCTATTTTCTACATGTACTCCTTTATTATTCTCTAACTTGCCCGCTGAAATGGCTCTGCAAATCAATTTAGACTTAGTAGATACTACTTTTACTTTTAAATTATCAAACCCAATGCTTAATACATCGTTTAATCTAATTTTTTTATGAATACTCGTTGGGTATAAAGAAAAATTGCCTTTTAGTGTTCCTATTTCAATTTTTTGTCCTAGTCTAATAAATCTCTTTTTTTTAATTTTTGTTCTGATTTGGGCTCCTTCTGTATCTATACATATGGGAATTGAAGAATTTTTTTTAATAAAATTAATTGATGACTTTAATGAGNTTATGCTCAAATGAGACATATTTAGTCTCAANAAATTGACNCNATTTATTTTAGCAAATTTTAGAAANTTTTTGTTAATAGAACTAGGTCCTAAAGTACAAATGATTTTAATATTTTTTTTTATCATTTAAAATTTTTCTTAATTAAAGTTTTATTTATCATAGATAAGTTAGATGAAGTTTTTTTTTTAAACCTCAGGTCATAATTTTTAGGCTTCTTAAACATCTTNTTCATATTTTCAAATCTTCCTTTCTTAATTGTATCCATCCAAATTATAAAGTTTGGTTTAAAAATCTTAAATTGTTCTGGTAATGGACAAACAAAGTCAGCAACAATATATTTTTTTTTTGATTTTTTTGCTAAATTTTTCATTCTCTTAACTTGTCTAATAACACCAGCTCTACTAAAGTCCCAATCATTATATTTTCCCCTTACTTCATCAGCATTTAGCCAATAAGCTTTTAGTTTTTTTACTAATTTTTTTGCTAAAGTAGTTTTTCCAGATCCAGGCAANCCCATTATTAAAATTTTTACTTTATTTTTTAACACTTTGATAATTAAATTATGTTAATGAAATATTTCTGAGAATTTTTTTTCGATAAAATTTCCGATAATTTTATAGTTTGGAATAGTTTCAACGGTTTTATCTTTTGGTGTAAGATAATTATATTTATAATCATCGTATTTGAACTTATTTAAATTAAATTGATTTTTAATTTCTGCTTCTTGAAAATTACAAATATCTATAGGTTTAAAACCAATATTACTTGATTGTTTTGCAATACCTTCCTCGTCATCTTTTGGATGAGGAAATCTTGAAGAATAAATNTGTATTATTGGTTTAAAATGGCAAATAGCATAAGATATAGCTGTAGAATATGTGCTTATAAAAAATAAACTATTATTTGAAAGTTTAGCTAATGAATCGTANTCNTTATTNACCTCTCTATTAGTAAAGTAAGGATTTAAACTTTTAATTTCTTTAGTCTCTAATTTATATTTAGGGTGAGGAATTATAACAATTTGAGCCTTAAAATGTTTTTCTATTTNGTCAAAAAAATTATTAAGGTCTTCATAATAATTTTTTATATGAAGTTCTGTCTTACCACTTCCTCTTTTCATTATATCTTCTCCTTTAAAATGAGCGTCAGCTGAAAAATAGGGTGCGCCATTATCTAAATAAATTATATAATTTTTTTCGAATTTTTTATTTTNGTCATTTTTTTGTATATGCAATAACGANTTAGAATAATCATGAGTGTTAAAATTAACTTTATACACTTTATCACTTATTATTTTATCAATCTTAACTTTGCTGAAATTATTGGAAAATAAAATAGCCAAATTATATTTTTTTATTTTGATTAAGGATCTAAACAAAAAAGATTTAAAGCCAAACCAATAAATTTTTAAATTNAACCCGTGTTCTAAGAATCTGCTTANGAAGAATTTTGTACTTTTCTTTTCATAATAATAAAATGGGTCAACTGGCAAATATATAATTACTGGTAAATTTGAAAATCTTATTATTAAATTTATAACAAAACTTACAAAGTTATTATTTGGAATNTAATTATAGATAAAGATTTTTTCTTTCTTAATTTTATTAAAATATTTGAACCACGAAAAAAGGCTTTTAAATTTTAAAGACTGGCTTTCTATTCTAGTTTTCCAGGCCTTATTAAAATGTTTGTTTGATACAATATGAGATAAATCATTAATAATAACTTCAATACCATACTCCTTTTTTAAACGCGCAATCTCAAACTTATAGTTGTGAAATTCTGTGAAAGGGTACGGAAATAATATTAATATTTTTTTTTTCATAACGTCCAGCCATCATCAATGATTAGGTTTTGACCATTGATATACTTAGACTCCTCTGATAATAAAAATAAGATTAGTTTTGACACATCACTATCACTTATTAATCCAATAGAGTTACAAGATTTTCTATATCTTTTTATGAACTCATTAGATTGATTATCTTTTATACCTCCAGGACTTACACAGTTAACCCTAATGTTTTTATTTCTATAATACTTAGATAAGTATTTGGTGATNGATATTATTCCTGACTTTATAGCAGAGTATTCAATAGGACTTGACATTTTNAAATTCTTATAATGTTCAAATTTAGGAGCNTGNACGCCTTGAATAGAAGAAATTAAAATTAAATTTCCTTCTTTTTGTTGAATAAATCTTTTTATAATTCTTTGGCAAAAAATTATTGATCCACCTAATTGTTTTTGTAAATCTTGATTAAGATAATACTCATCCAGATTTTCAAAACTTGCCCCCCATTTTTTTGATTTTGGATATGAACAATAAACTGCAGCATGAATTTTTTTGAAGTTTTTAATCCCNAATTTTATAAATTTATCAATNTTATTTTTTTTTGTTAAGTCCCCTTGATAANTTTTTAAATTTTTAGAATTAATTTTTTTTTTAATTTTTAATAGTCTCGCTTTATCTATATCTCCAAGTAAAACATTATTTCCTTTTCTAATTAAATCTGAGGCAACTGAGGAACCAATTCTACCAGCTCCTGTTACCATAATTGTTTTTTTAAAATTTTTCATTTGTTCAAATTTTTAATTTTATTTATAATTAACATCAATTGCACTCCTTGCCTATAAGTACACGAGTTTTCGTATACATTGTTCAATAAAGACTTATGCTGTGCCTTATAGGTATATTCTGTATCGACTTTGAATTTTTTTATTTTTTTCTTATTTTTTTCAAAGATTCGAATCGTGTTCTCTATTAAGTCTCCTTCTAAACTAAAACCTTTTCCATTTATCATTATTTTTCTCTGGATTTGCAGACTAAATAAATTAAGATTTACACAAAAATTTGATTTTATAGTCTTGCCAATAATATTAACATAATCATCTGTATTTATTTTAAGATTGGAAATTTTTTTAACAGTAACATGATTTAATTTGTAAATTTTATCAAATATTAATTGTAAATAATCTAGTTCATGACTTAATTCTAAAAGAGCGCCACCACCATATTTTCTTTTGGCTGTGTTAGATTTGGAATAATCCACTCCTTTTCTCCAATTTGGTAGATAAGAGTGACAATTAATATGTACTGAAAATATTTTTCTTTTTTCTATAAAATTTTTTATAAATATTATTATAGGATGGTAGCGTAAATTGTACCCTACAAAAACTTTATTTCTTTTTATTTTTATTCTCTTAAATTCTTTAAATAAAGGTTTTTCAACTAAAATTATCTTATTTTTTAAGGTTTTCTCAATTAATAGCAAATGTTTATAATGGTCAGACGTTCTAGAAGCTATAATAATATAATCAGGGTCAATATTTTTAATTTCTTTAAAATTTTTTATTTTTATAAATTTTTTACATTTCTGTTTAGTCAAAACATAAATTTTTGATACGATATTTAATTTTTTAAGTATTTGAGCATGTCTCTTGCCGATTGAACCATATCCAACTATTAAAACTTTTTTTTTCATTTAATTTTAGACAAAAGTTGAGCAATTTTATAATCAGTTTTATCATCAATATCTATTGATCTAATTTTTGGAACATTTATAACTCCTGTTTTTCCTTTCATTAAATTATTATTTTTTAAAATATAGTTAGGTTTAAAAACATAACAAACTGTCGTTAAATCATAACAACGCGGAGCATCTTGTCGTCTGTGAACTTTATTTTTTTGTTCACACACCAATCTGATTTTATTTTTTCTCATTCTTACAATATTAAAATAAGGATTTTTAGTTGACTCTGTAATTGTAAAAACCATATCCAATTTTTTTTTGATAGCTAGTTTTATACAATTATTTATATCATTAACTTTTCTTAATGGTGAGGTTGTCGGTATTGAGATTATAAGATCAATATCTTTTTTTTTATTTAAAAATTTTACAGCATGTCTCCAAGTATCTATTTCGGGTGAGAAACTTGTAGCTAATTTTTTGGGCCTCAAAAATGGAACTTTTGCTTTGTGTTTAATTGCTTCTTTGGCAATTTTTTTACTGTCAGTGGAAACTATTACCTGTTTAATATATCGTGACTGAAATGCTTGTTTGATAGCATTACCTAATAGCGTAGTTTTTTTAAATTTTAATAAGTTTTTATCTTTAATTCCTCTAGAATTCCCTCTGGCGCATATAAGTGCAATTATCTTCATTTTTGAAATTGTGTGGAAATTTATATTTTTTTATTTAAAAAATATTTATATTTATCCATTTGCCCTACATCAATCCAATCTTTATCTTTGATTTCGAACTGACCAATTTTTTTTTTATTCTTAACGCTTAAATCTATTAGCGATGTAAAGTCTAAATATTTTTTTGATTTTATTTGTTTTAGAATATCTTTGTTAATTACATAGGTGCCGACGTTTACATTAAATTTGATCTTGGGTTTCTCGGTTAAAGCAAATGTCCCTTTATTTTTTGGGTCGCTTACCCCATAGGGTATAGTAAAAGTTTTTTTTGCTACCACTACTGTAATGTCATTTTTATTTTTTAAGTGGTATTGTAAAATATTATGATAGTTTGAATTAATTATAGTGTCACAATTTGTTAAGAAAAAATATTTTTTAATCTTCTTTTTTAAAAAGAAAAGACTCCCTGCAGTTCCTAAAGGTTTATCTTCATTTATCAACTGAATGTTAAATTGGGTTTTAGACTCTTCAAAATAAGATTTTAAAAGTTCTGATTTGTAATTTACAGTTATATAAAATTTTGATGGTTGATAGTTGTTAAACTTTTCAAGGATATGTCTAATAGCCGGTTTTTTATTAATTGGTAATAAAGGTTTCGGCAAAACATCAGTGTATGGTCTTAAGCGCACTCCTTTGCCGCCAGCCATAATAATCACATCACAATTTATTTTTTTTGAATTTTTAATTTTTAAACTATTCAAATTTGACGATCTAAGAATTTGCACAACTTTATGTGTTTTTCTGTCAATTACCGGTATAACACCAAGACGTTTTACATTTAATTGTGTTTCAGCAATTTTATCTTGTAATTGATCCAAAAATATAAATTTTGCTTTTTTATTATAAACTTTGCTAATATTTTTATTTAGTATATTTTTATTCATGATAGCTTTTCTTAAATCAAAACTGCTTAAAATCCCTTTAAATATATTTTTATTTTTTACAACAATTAATGATTGACCTCCTAGAGTATTAATTTTTTTAATAGCTTTATTCGTCAACGCGTAGTGATCTATAAAGGAATTTTTCATAGTTTAATTTCAGAGGTAAAGTTTGCTAGATTTATTTTATTTTGTATAGACATTTTTCTTGAGCTTTCTAAACCTGTACCGAGAAAGTTGAATAAATTAGCGGTTATTATACCCGATACATTGTCATTTTTTAATCCTTGATAAATATGTTCTGGTTTACCCGCTCCTCCCATCAATAAAACGGGTTTGTTTTTAAAATTTTTTGGGATTTTTTTTAATATTTCTAAGTTCAATCCGTTGCCTGTACCATCATCCTCAATAGAGTTCAAAATAATCTCACCGTAATTAATTTTTTTTTCTATGTTGTTAAAAAAATTACTTAAACTCATTTTGTATTCAGTGCCACAATTAATATAAATTTTATTGTCATTACTATCAGATCTTTGATAGTCTAACATAATAGATATTGACTGATCTCCATAAACATCTGAAATTTCTTTTGTAGGATTATCATTATAAATTGCTGTGTTAAGTAAAACCTTATCAGCCCCATTATTAAAATATTCTACAGCATCTCTTAAACTTCTTATTCCACCCCCTAAAGTAATTGGTATAAATATTTTTTTTCTCAATTCATTAATATCTTTAAAAAATAAATTTTTATCTTTATTGGATGGTTCTTTTTTTACTAATAAACATATTAATTCATCTATATGATTTGCAGTAACGCCAAAACCAAAATTATTTATAAGCCAGTCAAGATTACCAACTTTTTGAAGTTTAAAATTTCTACTCAAATAGAAATAGCCATCTTGATACAAAAGTGCAAAAATAATTCTTTTTTTTATCAATTATTTAAACCTGCAAAATTTTTAAGTAGTTTAAGTCCAACATAATGACTTTTTTCCGGATGAAACTGACAACCATAAATATTTTCTTTTTCAATAAAAGAAATAAATTTTTCACCATAATTTGTAAACCCTTTGATAATCTTATCATCAGTTTTAGATAGTTTATAAGAATGGATGAAGTAAAAAGGAGAATTATTTTTAATGCCATTCCAAATTTTTGTCTTTTCAGATTTGACTTCATTAAAACCTACATGGGGCAAAGGTAAACTATTATTTTTATCAAATTTACTAAAAGATCCTTTTAGCAACTTTAAACCAGTTGCATTTGTACTTTCTTGGCTATGTTCAAATAATAATTGCATTCCCACGCAAACACCAAGTAAAAAATTTCCTTTCTTTACAAAATTTTCTATCTTAAAAGGCCAATCTTTTGCCTGTAAATTTTCAGCTAATTTTCCAAAAGATCCAACTCCTGGTAATATTAAATGTGAAAAACTATTAATCTTTTCAGCAGATGAAACTACATCGGTTTTAACCTCTAGGTATTTAATAGCGTTATATATTGAGCCCAGATTTCCAGCGCCATAGTCTATAATACCTATTTTTGTTTTATTCATTATTTAATTTGAAATTTTGGAGTCCATTTATTTTTTTTCTCAAATAAATCTTTATTTGCCCACTTATCAATATTTTTGAGAAAGTCTTTCATATTCATCTTGTAATAATCGCAATATTCTTGAAACTGACTCTCTGGATATAGATCATCGTATAATTTTATTAGTTGAACAGCTTGTTCTCTTGTTAAGGAACCCCTTCTTATATCAATTGCTGCGTCTTGAGTTGTTCTACCAAAACCAAATTTTAGATACATAAAATATACATGAAGTGCGTAGATTTTTTGATCTATTTGAGAAAAATTAGTGTAGGTGCCCTCATTTAAATTTTTATTTTCTGTTAAGCCGCAATATTTTTTTGCTATCTTATAATTTTTATATGGGTCCCAATTTTCATAAAATCCATAGTGAGTAATTTCCATTTTTATTTTTTGAAGTTCCTTTTTTGACGGAAATTTAAACCAATATAATTGTTTTTCATTTAAACCTGATAATTTTAAAATTTTATCGTACCCATTTTCAAGATAAGCTGATTTCATATAATCAACGTCATAAATACCCTGGTCAATATGTTTTGAGTCACCACCATATTCGACTTCACCGTCCTCTGAGTAAAAAACTAAAGATATATCAAATTGAACTGCTATTCTAAGCACGGCTGTATGAACTGACATTAGCCATCCATAATATGGAAATCCCATTTCTGTGAGACCTAACTTATTTAACTTTCTCATTGCCTCTACATCAGGTGATATTAGAATATTATTAAATCCACTTTGTATAAAATTAGATAAATTTTTTACTCCGATTGGTGTTTCGGTAATTGGTCTTATTGTTACTGTTAATGGATTCATTTTATATTTAGTTTTCAAATTATGAGCAACATATGATCCGTCTTTCCCGCCACTAACAGCAACAATACAATCAAATGGTGATTTTTTTGATTTATGTTTTTGTAATAACTTTAATAATAATTTTTCCCTCTTGCTCCAATCTAGATTCTTTTTTTTTTCTGCCCACACACATGCTGAGCAAAAACCTCTTTTGTCGAAAGTAATTCTAGGTCTAGTTGACATAGAAACACAATTTTTACACCAAAAAATATTTTTCATTAAAATTTTTTTTCTAAATAGCTTGTATTATAAGTGCCATCGCATGCTTTAAATCTTTTTACTATTCTTTTAAATTCATTTTCTTTCCATGCATCTTTTTTAAAAAAATTTTTAGTAATAAAATCTTGATAATAAATTCTCTCTAATCTTTCTTTCAGATAAGAGTTAAATTCTTTCTGAATTTTTGAAAGCCTAATTTTTTCCACATTAAGTAAATCCGAAGTGTTAATTAATTCATAATACTCGTTAATTCCCTCTAATAATTCATCACTTGTATTTTCCTTAAACATCAAGTCCTTAATATCTGTTTCGCAATGATGATATTTTATACCGAGCTCTGCAAAATGATGTAAATTAATCTCTTTGCCATTTTGCTTGTTAACTATTGTTTTNAAAATTGCTCTATCGTAAATTTTTCTGGGGAAACTAGGAAATAGATCATACATATTAGTAAGAAANAGAGGTTTTTTAAAAAGGTAAGCTGTATCCATTGTACCTGATAAGGTACCAACATAAAACTGGCATTCTTTGATTAAATATAAATCCATAATTTCTGATTTTAAATTTGTATAAGGNAAGTCAATAAAATTTTTATTTTCGTATTTTACTTTTGGNGCGGGTTTGTCTCCCAGTCTAATTACATAATAATCTTTACTTATTAAAAACTTAATTAACTCTATGTAATTGTTTATTTCGGAATTTCTGTACTCTCTACGTCCAGCGTCCTTGTAGTAATTATTATCTCTTACGTGTAAACAAACAAATTTTTNACTATTTATTCCATTTTTATTTAATAATTTCATGCATTCATTTTTTTTTTCTGCTTCAATATCTGCAGTGCAAGCTTTAATGCTTAAAGGTGAGATTTTATTATATTGCACAATTTTTTTTGACNTATATAAATCAGTAGATCCTATCATGGGAAATCTAAATTCTTCTCCAATTTCAATTCTAAAAAATTTTTTGAAAAAAATTGCTAAGGATCTACGAACAACAAATTCTATTTGAATAAAAAAATCAATTAATTTATATGAAAAATTATTTATTTTTTTTTGCTCATTTAAAATTAATGAGTCGAAAAGTTCATTATTACAGATATCGTAATTTAAAAATTTTTTTAAGAATCTTGTCTTNAAGATTAAAATTTTTTTTCCTACTCTTTTTGCATGAGCGGCTGATGTGTAAATATGCTCAGATGCGTTGCCAATACTATAAATTAGTGGCGTACAAATATAATACGGAAAAAAATTTTTTGAGTTTAGGTAATTTAGTAATCGAAAAAACATTGCTTTTAAAATAAATTACTTATTTTAAACCACCATCAATTCTTAGTATCGATCCATTGATAAATTTATTGTTATTAGAAATAACAAGCTTAATGAGATCAACAAGATCGTCTCCTCTTCCAATCTTTTCAATAGATATGTATTTTTTAGCAAATTCTTTTACAAATTTTGGTTTTTGAATTGATGCTTTATACCAATTGTTGTTTTTTGCAGCAATAATGCTTGTTTTTATACAATTAATTAAAATGTTATGTTTACCAAANATATTGGCACTTTTTATTACATAATTTTCAAGAAAAGCTTTCGAGGTAGAGTAAGCAATTGATGCATTTTTATCTTCTACTGCCGTAGTGGAAAAAAATAAAATTCTACCATATTTTTTTTTTTTCATTTCTTTTAAGAAATGATTGTTAATTAAAATATGTTTTAATATATTTATATCTAACAAACGTGACCAACTAGATAAATCGAAAGGGTATTCTCTAACTCCAAAGGAACCACCAACCGCATTTATTATTACATCAGCCTTAACTTTATTTTTTGTTAAAATCCTTAATATTTCATTATCATTAAGAGTTAAACTCAATCTAATAAATTTAATATTTTTNGAGTTTCTTAACTTTTTTGGAATATTTAATAAACTTTCTTTATTGTTATAGGTAGCAAAAATTGTATATTTTTCTTTGAGAAATTTTTCTAAGCACGAAACCATTATTCCTGATGTTGCTCCAACTATTAATAAATTCTTAGATTTCATACTATTTTTATTTTAAAAGACTAGCCTTAAATTTTTTAATAGATATTTTTTTATTTAATCTTGCAGACTCGTTNCAAGCTTCCATTAAAATCCANGTGTCCATAGAGTCTTTTTGAATTTTTTTTAAACGTTTATTATTTTTCTTATCCCCTTTAATCATGTGATAAAACTCAGTAAATTGATTTTTTTCGTCTTCGATTAAATTAAAGTCTAAATCCTTTAAAAATACATCATTTGTAACTTGGCCATTTTTAAAAACTGTTATTCTTCCCCCGTCTCTTTTTATATCTCCCTTTTCTCCATGGATAATCCACTGTCCACTCCATCTAGATGCAAAACCATATGGGTTTCCATGAGCAGCTCTACTACCAGTATAAGTAAAAGGTTTTTTTCCAGGATATTCAAAAATACATTGTCCNCCAGCTGTGCCGAATATCCCAAGTTGACCAATATCTTTATCTATTTTTGTGTGAACATANGAAGTTACATAATTGGGAAGACCATTTATGGCAACTAATTGACTCAATTGATGGCAAGCCAAGGTAAGATAAAACATGCCTGGCTTTTTCATTTCTATGTGAGCAGGAGTCTGTTTCAAATTTTGTCTACCCCAACAAATACATTGACCTCCAATAATTTTTCCTATCTCTTTTTTTTCATTGATTAAATGCTTCATATATAGAGCGGATTCGTTCCACTGATTGTTATATCCTTGTAGAAATTGTAATTTTTTTTTCTTTTTTTTTATTTTAGTAATCTTTTTAAATTGAACTTTATCGATTGCAATTGGCTTTACGCAGTATGTATGTAAATTANTTCTTAGGCTTTGAGCTATTAAATTAAAATGCTGATCAGCTGCAACGAAAATAAAACAGGCAGAAGCTTTGTGGTTTTGTAAAGCTTTTTTCAAACTTGGGTAAACCTTATCATATAATTTAAATTTTTTTGCAAAATTGAATTGTTCTAATTGTTTTCTTGACCTTTTAATGTTTTTGTCTACGCATGCAACAGGCGTAAATTCAGTCTTCTCTGCTAGGGCTTGCAAACGTTGTAAACCAAATTTACCACAGCCAACAAATATAGATGGTATTTTCATTAATTTAGATTATTTAATTTGTGAATTTTGAATTGAAACTTTATCTGCAAATTCTGGGGAAACAATTTCCTCACCTTTTGCTTCATCCCAAACATTGCAATTTGCACAAATTGAAATCTCTTTTTTGCTATCAGTCATGTGAAGTTTTCTTCTCTGATTAAGAATTTTTGATTTCCATAATTCTCTGATAGAACTTTTCATTACATTTCCAGTAGGAAATTTATTGTTATAATCTACATTACAAAGTGGTACATCTCCGTTAGCAAATAATACCATCAATGACCATAAAGCAACACAAGGTAGATTAGGTTCGTAGCTTTTTTCTATTGACTTATAGTTATCCAGCTGTCCGCCCCAATTAAAAATATTATGATAATAAATCCTGTCAACTTTAGAGGCATATTTTTTCCAAAAATTGTAATAATCNTCGAACTCATCTTTGTTACTCTCTTGCCTTATCATTCTTATCCAAACTCTACAATTAGGANTAATTTTATCTCGTAATTCTAAAAATTTAATTGCATTTTCTCTTACTTGCTCAAATTTAAGCCTTACTCTTATTTTTTCGTATACATCTTTTTTTAAACTATCTATTGAAAAAATAATCATACCTAATCCTGCCTCTAACAAATCTCTAGATTTTTTCTCATTTAAAAGTGAAACATTTGTAGCGATTGATGTATTTTTTATTCCATTTGTAAAAAATTTGTTAATTCGTTGAGGCATTTTTTTATCTATTAATGGTTCTCCGTCCCTATATAGACTAACTCTTTTAATGAACTCTTTATTATCAATTATTTCATCACTAATTTTGTTAAAAACCTCATCTCTCATCACAGGGTAATTTCTTTCCCAATCATTTATTGTACACATTGGACATCTAGCATTACACGCATTAACCGTCTCAATCTCAATATATTTTGGAAATTCTAAAAGATTTTCAAATTTTGTAGATTTATCAATTCTTCGAGTTAAGTAATTTTTAAATTTTTCTTCCATGATTTTAATACTTCGATATTATACTTTTGATTTGTTTAATGTAAGCATTTTTATTATTTTGACCTTTTATCCAGCTAGGAAAGATACTGTCTTTTTTCTTTAAAAAAGGGCCTGTTTTGCTCTCATGATAAATAACATAGTTTGTAATTGGCGACATTGTATGAAAAACATTTATAGGAGTTCTAAAAATATCATTCTTATTTAATTTACAAATTTTTTTTATTTTTCCACTATTATTAAAAAGAAGACAAATCATGGCTCCTTTAATTATATGGTAGGTTTCACCTTTTTTTAAATGTTTATGAGGTAAATAAAAATTCCTTTTTTGCTGAAGAATTATCATGTCGTGATGCTTCGACTCTTTTGTAGTATGNAAACAAATTCGTATATCTTTTTTTTTCTTATAAAAGTAATTTTCCAAAAATTTAACATGGTTAAAATTAAAAACTTCACTCTCTTTTGTAAAAAAAAACGAGGTAGATTTAGCTTTTTTATCTTCTTTTAAAATTTTTAAATTTGGCATTATTTTTATTTATCATGTTGAGGGAAACATTACTAATTGTTTTGAGTTTAAAATCGATTATTTTTTTTAATTTTTTTATATTCATTGTAACATTNAGTGGTCGTATATCTAATGTATTTACATCGTTTAATGAAATTTTTTTAGTTTTAATTTCAATTTGAGTTTTTTTTTTAAGTGATTTTTCAATTTCTTTTAAGACTTCGAATCTAGAGAGTTGCTGAGGTCCACCAATATTAAAAGTTCCTTTAATTTTATGTTTTAGAAAAATTTTCAATATTTTTTCTAAATCTTTTATAAAGAGGGGGCTGAATTTTTGATCACTTGCCAAGCTAAAAAGTTTTTTTCCCTTTAAAATTTCATTTAANATTTTAGATACTAATGTGTTGTCATTAATGTCATCAGTATAAGTTTTTCCAATTCTAAATATCGAACAATTTCGTGTTCTTTTATTAATATATTTTTCAATATGATACTTTTGTTTTCCATAAAGGTTTTTTGGTTTCACTTTGCTTTTTTCATTATAATTTCCTTTTTGACCATCAAAAATATATTCTGAGGAAAAAAATATAAAATAAATATTTTCCTTAACTAATGTATTTATAATTTCTTTTGTTTTTAAAACATTTAATAAGTTTGAATATTTTTTTTTTTTTAAACACTCATCGGGATCTGACATGGCTGATAAAATTAAAACTCTATTTATTTNTAGTCTTTTTAAAATTGGGAGAATTTTGTCAGAAATTAAATTAAATTTAATTCCTTTATTAATTTTATTATTATAATAAGTTTTAAAAGTATCTTTAAAACTCAGAAGTTTTCCTATTTTCCCNGATCCCCCAATAATTAGTGATTTCATTTTTTTAGTTAAAATAAATAAATTCGTAATCGCCTTTGTATCCAAACTTTTTATAAAGCCACAACCATTCTTTAGTGCTTAAAAAAGTCTGACAAGTTAGAGCCCAACATTGAAGATTAAATAGTTGCCTGTCATTATTAAAACTTTCTACCATGATATATTTCTTTTTTCCTACTCTCTCTATTTCGTTAATTGATTTTATTAAGTCAAAAATTTTAAGATTATGTAAAGTAGCTAATGAAATAACTAAATCAAAATAGTTTTTTTTATATGGAATTTTCTTTTCCGCTTTGTGATAGAAAATTTTTAAATTTTTATGTTTTTTTGNTCGNTTTAAAGCATATCTTGAAATATCAAAACCGTAGATTTTAAGATTAGGTTCTATTTTTAACATTTCATAAAGAAGAAAACTTTTTCCACACCCAACATCTAATATTTTTGATCCTGCTTTTAATTTATAAATTTTTATCAATTTTTTTGCTGCTTTTGCCCATCTTCCAGGCATATATTTATATCCACCATAACCATANCTTCTTTTTCCGTCCCAATAATCTTTTCCATATTTCTTTGCAGTTTTCATACAAAAAACTTTTTGATCTTGCATTCTTGCAAGATAATTTCTACTGGTCGCATTATGTAGTTTAGATACAAGATTAATTTTCATTTTATTTCTTTTGTCTTTTGTAATTCTTTAAGTTCGAATTGATCAGATGTTTTTTTAATATTCCATATTTTTTCTATACGACTCATCTCTTTTTGATTAGTAATTTGCAAATTTTCGCAGGCAAAAAAGATTTTTTTATTTTTTTTTAGTATTTTTTTTATTAATTTTTTTCTTTTTTCATCATTTTCAGGAAGTTGGAAAATGCTGTAAGCAACAATCCCGTATAAACCATTTAGGTTTTCAACTAGTTGGTTAAGAATATAAGATGAATTTTCCATTGAATATTCAGTCGCGCTTAAAAGAAAATCTAATTTATTTTTTATACAAAAATCCTTAATAACAATATTTTGAACATGCTGGGGCACTCTTTCTCCCATAAAAACTCTGCTAAAATTATAGCCTCTAACTTTTCTCATTTAATTTTTGGAAGCTTGTATTNGATAGCTAACTCACTAATTTTTCTCAAAGTTATGGGTTCGAAAAATTCACCAACTTTCTTATCTCTATGCGGAGAAAAGACACTCTTAAATCTGCAATTTAATGACCATCTAGTTTCCTTCTCCTCGTTAACTATGTTTCCATGAGGTAAACACTGATTAAAAACTAAAATTTGACCAAATTTTATATTTATCCATATTAAGTCTTTTTTTATTTTATTATAAATTTGCTGGCTTGAGTTTGATTTTTTTGCCAAAAATATTTTTTTTATTTTATTATATTTTGAAGGCGGTAAAATGAACATTGATTTGCTTTTATAACAATCTACAAGAGGTAGCCAAACAACAGTTTCAAAAGGCGAGTCCCCAGACCACACATCTGAATGCACTGGTAAAAGAGAACTTTTATCTTTTGGCAATTGTATACTTAGGTTTATTCTTAATTGCATTGAGAGTTCATTTCCTAAAATTACATCTAATATTGGTTTAGAAATTTTATAATAAAGTTCTCTTAGATTATTTGTTTTGTTAATCTCATTTATTATTTTCATCCTGAATTGATTAATATTGTTTGAATTAATTTTTTTGTGTGTCGAGTCTAAAGAAATGTTATTTGTTTTTAAATTTTTATTATTAAGATCTACAAAAATTTTTTTTATTTTCTTTAAAGAGTCTTGATCCTTGATATCTTTTATTATAAATCCCTGCTTTTCAAATTCGTTAGATAATAATTTTTCACTTTTATTCAAAAAATTACTCATAAATAATTACCACTTTTTTCCAATATTTTTATCTGCTTTGAGACTAATAAATGTTGGACCTTTTTTTTCATAACAATCTAAAACATGTTGTTCTGTTTGTTCGCTATTTTCTGGAAAAAAAGCCTCTATATTTTTTAAAAGCTTCATGAGTTCTTTAGCATTCGTCTCTGAATGTGTTGGTCCAAGCTCTGGATAGTCTGCATAACCCACCAATTTTACATTTACATTTTGTTGATCGATATCTAATTTTAACTGCTCAAAAGGTCTTTCAATTAAAAAAGGTGTAATTGTATAAACCCATGGTTTTAAACCCTCTAAAGCCATACCAGATGCTGTTCCAATTAAACTTTGTTCGCAAATTCCCATATTAAAAAATTTTTTTGGATTATTTTTTCTAAATTCATCAAAAATTCCATAACCGATATCCCCAACTAACAATACTATTTTATCGTCTTTTTTCGCTAACTCGTTAATTAATTGTCCAAATCTTCTTCTCATTTTAAATTTAATCTTTTTCTTCCAATAACTATTTCTTCGCCCTTCAATTGCCTAGCATGCCAAATCGTATCATTTTCAAATTCTTTTATACCTTTTCCTTTTACTGTATGGACAATTAACACATTTGGTTTTTTATCTTTTTTAATTTTTTTTAATCCATTAATAATAGATTTGAAATCATGACCTTTTTTAATAGCTATACAATGGCAGTTAAATGCTTTAAATTTTTTCTCTAAGTTTTCTAGTGGGAGTGCATCATTTATTTTTGATAATGCTTGCAATTTGTTATAATCAACAATAATTATCAAATTATCCAACTTATGTTTAGACGCAATTAATAAACTTTCCCAAGTCGTGCCCTCTTGGCATTCTCCATCACTTATCATCACAAAAATTCTCCCCTTTTTTTTTGTTTTTTTTCTCGCGAATGCCATGCCAGTGGCAATTGGAAGACCGTGGCCTAAGCTACCAGTAGTACAGTTTATGCCATTTTTTTCATCTATTTCTAAATGGGTTTTAATTTGTGTATTAAAACCTTTGTCTCTAAGAAGTAAGCATAATGGAAAAGAAGCGTGGGCTTTACTCAAAATAAACTTATCTTCCTTCTTTAAAAAAATTTCATAAATTGATAGTAATATTTCTATCATTGAAAAACTTCCTCCCAAATGTGCTTCACCCTTCTCTATAAATGCTTCAAAAGTTTTTTGTCTCAATTTAAGTGCTTTTTTCTTTAATATTTCAAAATTCATAAATTATTTTAGTTTTATATTATTCATTCTTTTAATGTTAAAATATTTTTCATTAGACAAAGTATCTGTTAATAATTTTTTTTCGAAAGCTTCTTTTAAGTCTGATATTGCGTCTTCGATAGTTTTTTCTGTTTTAAAACCTAATTTTTGTTCTATTTTTTCAGATGATATATGATATGAGCGATTATCATTTGATTTTATATTTTTAACTTTTACCTCATCGCCAATTACTTTTTTTACTAATGATGCTAAGTGATTTACTGATTGATTTTCATAACCTGCGTTAAATATTTGACCAGAAACTAAATCTTTATCTGCCTCTATTAAGTAATTGTAAGCTCTTACCATGTCATAAATATGAATATTTGGTCTTAATTGGTCTCCCCCAAACACACTTATTTCTTTCTTGTGGTAAGCCAAGTTAGTTAGAATGTTTACCACTACATCTAATCTTTGTCTTGGAGAGTATCCGCAAACGGTAGCTGGTCGAATAACTACAGGAGTAAAATTTGAATTTTCATTGTCTAGCAAAATTTTTTCACAATCAGCTTTAAATTTTGAATAATCTGTTAATGGCTCAAGTGACATTTTTTCATTGACATTTTTTTCATTTTTTATTCCATAAACAGAGGAGGATGAGGCGTAAATAAATCTTTCAATTTTATTTTTCAAAGAACTCTCAACTAGTGGTTCAAATGCATCTAAATTTATTGATTTGCCAAGTTCAGGATTTAATTCAAAACTAGGATCATTTGAAATACATGCCAAATGAATTAATGTGTCGTGTTTTGGTAATTCCTCATTTAGTAGTTTTATATCTCTAATATCACCTTTAATAACTTTTAAATTCTGATGTTTTTTTAAAACGTCCTCTCCATAAATCATTAAATCAAAAACAGTAACTTGATGCCCTTTGCTGATTAAATAAGGAGTTAGTACTGCCCCGACGTATCCGGCTCCACCAGTTATAAAAATTTTTTTATTTTTTCTTTGTTGCATCAACTAAGGATAAAAGTAAAAGTTGGTGGGTATTTTCAACATGATTATAAATCTTTGAATTTACCCAAAAATTTATGTGACCAATTTTACTTAATGAATTATTTTTTTTAAATCCAGTTAATGTTATTACTGGAAAAAATCTTTTTTTTCTTAAGTATTTACAAGCATTTATCATATTTTTTGACTCTCCCTTTGATGAGATTAAAATAATTAAATCCCCGGCGTCAGCATGGAATTCTAAAGTTTTTTTAACCCAATTTTCATACCCGTAATCATTTGAAAAACAAGTCAGCAAACTACTTTCATTAAAATTTACGCACCTTATTTTTGATATTTTAGTTAAATCTACTGAGAAATGATTAGCAATAGCTGCGCTTCCACCATTACCAAATATAATAACTTTTTTCCCTCTCTTTTTTGTAATTTTAATATGCTTCCTCACCTTATCTAAATTTTTAATAGTTTGATTGTCAAAATTAAAAAGCTGAGTTTGAAGACTGAAGTATTTTTTAAAAAAGTTTTTTTTCATAAGTTATTTTATTGAGAATTGTATCTGCCTTACAAGTTGCTCTTTATTAATAAATTTACTGTTTCCTATACTTTCTACTGCGGAAGCTCCTGCAAGGGAACCCAAGAATAATGCTAAATCATTCGGCATTTTAATTTTCATGCATAAAGAAGTAACAGCTAACATTGTGTCACCTGCTCCGACCTTATCAACTACTTTATTAGCGAAAGCAGGAGCATAAATAGTTTTACCTTTTTTCTCAATTAACATGGCGCCTTTATCACCTCTGGTAATTATAAGTTTATTTATTTTTAAATGATTAATTAATTGAAGTCCTAATTTTTCTAAATTACCAGATTTATCTCTCATTTCATGGCGTAACTCATTTTCGTTAATAATCAAACTGTCAATATTTTTATATTTTATCAGAGAATGAAAACCTCTATTCGAAGCATTAATTTGGGCATTTAAAGAAAAGAAAATTTTTGACGAATTTATTGCAGCTGCAGTTTTTTTGGAAATAAATCCATGTCCATAGTCTGATACTAATATTAAATCAAAATACGGTATATTTTTTTTAATAAAATTTATAAGAACTTTTTCGGAATTATCTTTTAATATGTCATCATTTATATGNTACACGCCNAACAATTTATTTTTTGTTACTTCATCGATATACCTTTTTTTTATAATAGTAGATGAATTTTTTTTATTAAAAAATTTAATGCTNATGTTTTTTCTTAACAATTTTTTTATAAAATTTAAATTTTCTTTTTCTTTTCCGGCTAATGTAAGAAATTTAACAGTTTTACAGAAAGAAGCTAAATGATTAGCAATTGCGGCTGCTCCCCCTAAATAAGATTCATTTTTATTTTCATTTAAAACCAAATGAGGNTCCTTACCAGATTTTCCTAGTACATCTCCAAAGATATATTGATCTATAATAGTTTCACCAATAAGAAGTACTTTAAGTTTTTCCAACTTCTTAAGCTTGTTGTATATCAAATTAAAACTGTATTTTTTTGATATATTTTTGATATATTTTTTTTGTTCCTCACTAAAATAATTTGAGTGAGTATTTATTAAATTACTAGAACTAAAAGTTATATCGTCAGAGTAAACTATTTTTCCTTTTACCTTTTTAATTGCTGCTATTTCTTTGTAAATGTTTTTAGACCTATCTGCTTCGTTATTTTTGTAATCTGGTCCTTTAAAATAAATATCTGGCTTTATTTGAGATATAATTTTTTCTGAAGTCAAATTATTATTAATTACTACCGCATCTATTAATGAAATAGAGCTTAGAAATTCCGCCCTTAAGTTTTGATTAAATATTGGTCTTCCAGATCCTTTATTTACAAATTTATCGGATGTTATACTCACCACNAAAAAGTTCCCATTTTTTTTTGCTTCTTTAAAATGTTTTATATGACCAACATGAATTAAATCAAATACACCATGACAATGAACTATCTTTTTATTTTTTTTCTTTTCAAGTCTTATTCGACTAATTAAATTGTTAATTTCAAATATTTTATTCATTTATAATTATTTTTTTCCTAAATAAAAAAACCATTTTTTTGTTGCAAGATTAATTTTTTTTGGTGTCCATATTGGAGCATTTTTCCAATCATTGATATTTTTAAGCATTATCTTAATACCTTGGTTTATATTTATTTTAGGTCTCCATCCAGTTTTTCTTTTAATTTTTTGAATGTCAGCAAATGTTATATCTGGTTCTCCAGGTCTTTTAGGAATATTGATTTTTTTTCCACCTAACAATGTCGCTATTTTATTAATACTAACAGTCTCTCCACTTCCAACATTCAACACATCGCCTAATAGAGATCTTTTTTTATAAACTTTGGCTATCGCATCAATAATATCTGAGACATAAGTAAAATCTCTTTTCTGTTTTCCATTGCCTACAATNGTTAAAGGCTTTCCTGCAAGAATTTGCGCCAAAAATACCCCAAATACTGCTCCATAGCTTCCTGTGGTTCTGGCTCTTAAGCCATAAACGTTAAAAAATCTCAAAGAAGTAGCATTTAAATTATAAACTTTTGCAAAATGAAGTACTAACTCTTCTCCAAGTCTTTTAGTTAAAGCGTAAGGATATTCTGGGCTTATATCGCTATTTTCTTTTGTTGGGTATTTTTTTGGAATTCCATAGCAAGATGAAGATGCAGAATAAATAAATCTTTTAACATTGTTTTGTATAGATGCTTTCAAAACATTGAAAGTTCCGGTAACGTTTGTTGAATAATATTCGTTCGGATTTTCAATACTTGGAACAATATCTGCTAAAGCAGCGAGATGAAACACATTATCTGCTCCCTTAAAATATTTCGAAATTTTTTCAAAATTTCTGATGTCACAATTTATAATCTTAACTTTATTTCTAATACTTTTTAAATTTTGTCTTCTGCCAATTTTAAAATTATCAATTACAAGAACCTTGTGTTTATTTTTTACTAAATGTTCTACTAGATGGCTTCCTATAAATCCTGCTCCTCCTGTTACAATTGATTTCATAGTTTTTTTTTATTTATCTTTTTTTTTATTGTCGAGGCCCAATTTTTTTTAAAAAAGAGACTTTTATCGTCTATAAATAAATCATAGGAAGGCTTTCCGAAAATTAATTCATCGTAATTCACCTTCCATTTTTTAAGTTGTAACTTTGTAGTTTTGAGACCTTGTTTTTTTGCAAGCTTGGAATTCTCTTTATTTCTACCCATAAATCGTGAGGTAAAAATTTTTATGTAGTGTCCCCTCTTCTTCAATAAATTAATCATTCTAATATTTTTTTTATATGGCAGTGATTTTTCATATTCATTTGTAAGTGATTTACAAATGACGTTATCAATGTCAAAACAGATAATTAGCTTTTTCATATTAATGAGTGTCAATATCAAAAAATTCTTTTTTATAAATATTTCTTATTTTTTTTTCTTTTAAGAATTCTTACAATCTTTGTTGAAGCACCTGGTCTTCCATATGGTGAATTTATTTGTTGAATTTTCCTTAAAAATTTTTTTGTTAACAATTTTTCTATTGTTTTTTGAATTTCGATTTTGTTAAATTTCACGTTAATTACACTTTTAGAATACAATCTACCTGCNTGTCTTTCCCCTATGTTGATAGTTCCTTTTNTAAAATATGGCATTTCTAAAAGCCCACTAGAAGAATTGCCAATCATTCCACTAGAGTACTTTAAAAATGAAAAGTAATTTTTTTGTCCTAAAGATTTAAATAAAAAACAATTATTATTTTTTTTNACAAATTTATTTATTTCTTGAATTATAACATCGTTTCCTACATCTGCACCAGGAAAGGTGAAAATAAAATTTGCATCTCTCTTTGATTTTATTGCAGATAATAATATTTTAGTATTTTTTTTTATTTTATTTTTACTAACAGCTTCTGGCTGAATATTTACTAGAAAATAATTTTTTTTAAGTTTAATTTTATATTTTTTTTCAATTTCTTTCTTTGTAAGAAATTTTGTTTGAAAAATACTGTCTGCTCCTAAGCCGCCCACGACATGAACATGTTTTGAGTTTTCACCGAGTTGTATGACCCTCTTTTTATAGGTGTTGTTTGCAACAAAATGAAAATGAGATAATTTAGTAATAGAATGTCTAAATGCATCGTCTAATACTCCTTTAGTTACCTCTCCACCATGAATGTGCGCGATAGGTATTCTTAAAATATATGCTGATAGAGCAAAAGCTAAGATCTCATATCTGTCCCCTAAAACTATAAGTAAATCAGGTCTCATTTTTTTGAATATTTTGTTAGACTCGCTTAAACATTTTGCCATTGTATTTGTGACACTCTCTCGGCCGTATAAAATATTATTAATATTTATCCTGTTATCTATACTTATTTTATTTTGATTAATTTCTTCAAAAGTTGAACCAAATTTTTTTGAGAAGTGAGTGCCTGAAGCGATTAATTTTGTACTAAACTTTTTTTCGCGTTTTAATTTAATTATAACGTTTTTTAATAACCCAAAATCAGCTCTGGTGCTTGTTACAAAACAAATTTTCATTTTAATGTTATGAATTGATCAGTCCTGAAATTTTTTTTAGATTTCTTACCTATTACTTTGTCCCAATAAATAGAGGAAATACCTCCCTCGGGTCTTTTGCAAATAATATTTAAGTGTGAAAAAATTTCTCCTTTTTTAATTAGTTTTTTCGCAACAATTGACTTCCTTACAATTTTTTTTATTTTCAGCTCAACCTTGGTAGGTTTTTTAATTTTAGATCCTAATAAGGTCTCTGTTTTTCTTATAGCTTTTACATATTTGATGAAATTTTCGGGTTCCATACTTGCTTTATGGTCTGGACCACGCATTTTTTTATTTAAAGTAATGTGCTTCTCTATCACCTTTGCTCCGAGTGCTACTGCAGCGATGGCGGTTTCTTCCCCTTCTGTGTGGTCAGAATAACCTACATTTATTTTGAATTTTTTTTCCATGCTTTTCATAGCTAACAAATTTACCTCTTTTAGCTGGGTCGGATAATTTGTGTGACAGTGTAAAACTACTATGTCTTTTTTAGGCATACCATTTTTAATAAGAATATTGATTGCTTTTGATACTTCCTCGATTGTCGACATGCCAGTAGACAAGAAAATTTTTTTCGCAAATTTTGCTAACTTTTTCAAAAAAATATAATGCGTTATTTCTCCAGAAGCTATCTTAATGTCAAATATTTTAAGACGATAGAGTAAGTTTAGGCTTTCTAAATCAAAAGGGCTACAAAGAAATTTAATTTTTTTTTTTCGTGAGTATTTTAATAGTGATTTGTAATCATTTTCTGATAATTCTAATTTTTTAAGAATATTATATTGACTATCTTTTTTTTCAAGATTTCGATTTTGATATTCTGCAGCTTTTGTATTTTTACATACTAAATTTTGTGCTTTAAATGTTTGAAATTTTACATAATTTGCGCCTGATTTTTTTGCTAAATCAATAAGTTTTTTTGCTAATACAACGTTACCATTATGATTAACGCCTATTTCTGCAATAATTATTGTTTTATTACTCATAAATTTTTGAATTATCTTTTAAATTTTTGTCAATAAATATATTTGCATTTATAAAACAATTTTTACCAATTTTAATTTTTTGTTTAACTACTGAAGAGCTTCCAATAAATGAATTATTACCTACTACCACCTCTCCATTTAATGTTGAATTAGTAGATATATGACAATTATCTCTTACTATCACATCGTGTTCGATTAATGCTTTGTTATTAATAATACAATTTTTTCCTATAATAGCGCCAGCATTAATAATTGAACCATGCATTATAATTGAACCTTTTTCAACTTTTGCTCTTTTGGAAACATATGATAAAGGAGAAAATATCGAGGGAGTTTTAAATCCATACATTTCAATTTTTTTGAATAGTTTTTCTCTGATCTTAAAATTATTTATTTGGCCAACCGTAATAAAGGCATATTTAATTTTTTTAGAAAGTTTTTTTAAATCTCTTTCAGGGTAAATTTTATATCCAAATTTCGATTTTAAATTTAAATTATCAACCAAACCTATAATCTTAAATTTCTTTTCTAATTCAATCACATCTATACATGATAAACAGTGGCCTCCACTTCCAATTAATAATATTTCTTTCATAAATTATTTTAATTCTAAATATTGACTACTTGGGATATTTATTGATCTTTCATAAATTTCTTTTGATCCAGAAAGGTTCATTCTTGAACATTTTTTATAAGGCTTAAGTTCAGAGAGCAACTTCCAAACAGGTCTTGAAAAAATTTTTTTTCCATGTAATCTTTTTATTAATAAATCTTTATTTTTTTTAAATTTAGGAGTTAAAATAATTGTTTGTAACCAATAATTACTTTTAGAGTTTGGTGGCTCCTTAAAAATAGAAATTTCCTTAATATTTTTAAAAACTGATTGATATTTTCTGAAAAGTGCTCTCTTAGCTTTTAAAAAAATATTAATTTTTTCCATTTGTGCAAGACCAAGAGCTGCATTAATATTGGGCATTCTAAAATTAAAACCAACTTCATCATGAATATATTCCCACCTATGTTTTAATTTTGCTGTTGTGGTCAAATGTTTTATTTTTTTTGCTAAATTTTTTTTATTAGAAACAACCATACCACCTCCTCCAGTAGTAATTATTTTATTTCCATTAAAACTAAAACAGCCTATCTCCCCAAAAGTACCTAAATGTTTTTTCTTATAATAACTTCCTAAAGCCTCAGCAGCATCTTCAATTACTTTTAATTTATATTTTTTTGCAATTAACAAGATATTTTCAATATCGCTTGGGTGGCCGAATACGTGAACAGGAATTATAGCTTTAATTTTATTTCCTGTGATTTTATTTATACATTTGCCATTTTTAATCTTTGTAATTTTTTTAAGATAATTATCTAGTTTTAAGCAGTTCACCCCTAGAGTTGATATATCAGAGTCAATAAAATGAGGTTTAGCTCCCAAATAACTTACTGCATTAGCTGTACCTACAAACGTTAATGCTGGCATCAATACTTCATCGTTCCTTGAAACACCACACACTTTTAAAGAAATAAATAGTGCCTGTGTACCATTAACAACAGCAACTGCATATTTGCTTTTAACATAATCCTTAAATTTATGTTCAAATTTATCAACGTATTTTCCTGCAGAAGAAACGAAATTTTTTTCAATTGTGTCCCTTACGTATTTTTTTTCATTTCCTAAAAATAAAGGTTCATGCAATTGATGAGATCCTTTACCTATTACAAATCTTATTTTTGATACAATTAAGTTAATGGTTTTTTTACTCATAATTTAATAATATAGTTTCCGTATAAGTTTTGATCTAAACCAGTTATTTTTTTTTTGTATGATTTCAAATGTTGTATAATTTCCTCAATTCCTTCTTCTACGCTGTATTTTATTTCAAAATTTAATTTTTGATTAATTTTTGAAAAATCAACTCGATAATTTCTTGGGTCAAATATTTTATTTGTAAAAGAGACATTATCATTATTTGGAATTATCTTTAAAATTGTTTCAGTAATTTGCTTTTTTGTAAAATTATTTTTATCTCCTCCAACATTAAAAACTTCAAAACTTGTTTTCTTTTGATCTGCTTCTAAAACTCTCTCAAGTGCCAAAGCAAAATCTTTTACATGACAATATGGTCTCCAGGTATTAGAATCAAAAACTTCAAATTTTTCTTTTAAAAAAATTGACTTTGTAAATTGATTAATTGTTAAATCAAAACGCATACGTGGAGATAAACCGAATGCAGTTGAAAATCTTAATATAGTTGGATGAAAATTTTTTGTGTTTTTTAATGAGAGTATATATTTTTCAATTTCAACTTTATGTTTGGCGTATAATGAAAGAGGTTTTAATGGGGCATTTTCATCCAGCAGCTCATCAGTTTCGCTCAAACCATAATTTGAACAAGTTGAAACAAAGATAATTTTTTTTAAATTATTTTGAATACTAATATCAATTAATTTTTTTGTTGCATTTAAATTAATATCTGTAGACAGTGACGGATATTTTTTTGTAATCGGGTCACCAACTAATCCCGCTAAAATAATTAAAGCATCACAATTTATAATTGATGTTTTTAATAATTTTTCATTTCTTAAATCGCCATATATCAATTTAAAATCATTGTTTTTTTTAAGTTCGTCTATTGAAAAGGAATTTTTATAAATAAAGTTATCTAAACAATCAATTTTATATCCTTTGTTTAAAAAATGTTTTGAAACCACTGTTCCAATGTAACCACCTCCACCTGCTATAAATATTCTATTTTTCATTAAAATTTTGTATCTCTTCTATGATCGAATTTTGAAGCCTAAAAACCCGATCGCAGTTTTTTAATGTTGAGATTTTATGGGCAATAATAATAATTGTTTTCTTCCTCTTAAAATTGTTTATTTCTTCAATTATTTTGCTTTCAGTAATATGATCTAAAGAATTAGTAAATTCATCAAGTATCAAAACTTCAGGATTATTATAAAAGGCCCTCGCAATTGCTATTCTTTGCCTCTGTCCACCAGAAATTTTATCACCAAATTCGCCTATTGATGTTTCAATTCCCTTTTCCAAATTATTAATGAAACTATCTATATTAGAGTTGATTATAGCTTTATTTACTTTTTCTTTTTCAATATCTTTATCTGCTAAGCCAAATGCTATATTTTTTTTTATTGTATCGTCAGATAAAAAAATATCTTGAGATACATATCCAATTTTTTTTTGCCAGTTTTGAAGATTATCCTCAATGTTAGTTTCATCAACAAGAATCTCACCTTTTGAAGGTTTTAATAAACCTAAGATAATATTTACAAGCGTTGTTTTTCCTTTCCCACTTTCACCGATCAATCCTATGGTTTCGCCATAATTAATTGTAAGATTTAAATTTTTTAAAATTGTTCTATCTGACCCAGAATAATTAAATTCTAAATTTTTTAATTTTATACTTTTTTTAAAATTGAAACTTTTTGTAATGTTGTTTTCACTTAAAAGATGATTTTGGTTTTTGTCAAATTCAACATATACAGCATTGAGAGCAGGCTTATTATAAATTATTTTTTGAACATTATTCATTATTCTAGTTAATGAAGGCATAATTCTATAAGATGCAGCTGCAAATAGACCTAGTAAGGGGACGATATAACTTGTTTCTTTGCCTATAAAAATCATTGTGAAAATTAACAAAGTAAACGCAATTATTATGAGCCACTCAAGCCACAGCCTAGGAAGAGAGTCTGTAAAATTTTGTTTAATTTCACATTCGTTGATTATCTTATTATTATTGGTATAGATTTTAATAAACTCTTTAGCTTTGTGAAAAATTTTAACAAATTTTATTAATCTAAATCCCTCGCTAATAAATTTAAATTTTAAACCAGAATGTATCTGTCGAATCTTCCCCCATTTATTAACTTTTTTTTGAACAAAATAAAAAAATAAAAAGCCAAATAAACCAAAAAATAATATTACAACAGCAGATCCAACAGGTTCGTACCAAACCACTAGTATAGCTATTCCGAAAAAGATTATACTTTCTGTAATAGTAATAATTAATGATTGAATCAATGCAACTACCAAACTAATTTCATCTAAGTTTCTAATTAATTTTGCTGAATTATTGTTTAAATGGAACTGAAAAGAATTATTTAAGTATTTTTTGTAAAGACTATCAGAAAGTTCAACTCTTAAATCAGCTAAAAATTTTGTTTGGGCATATGAAAAAAAAGTGAGGTATAAAACTTTTAGCGTGTAAACAAGGCCGATTATAGAAATAAAGACTGTTATAAGTTCAATTTTATTTTCTGGGGAGACTCCAAATTTTTTCAAAAATAAAATTAAGTTATCATTTATACCCTCCCCAATCAATGATTGAGCAAAAGGAATAATCAATCCTATGCCTAAAGTTTCCAAAGCCATAGTTATTAATGAAAATAAGATAAAAAGGAAAAAAAGATTTATTTGTTTTTTTGATAAAACTTTAAATAATTTAGATATCATTATTATTAATAAGATTTTTTTAAATAAAATTTAGCTAGTAATAAATCTTCATGGCTATCAATGTTGATAGATCTTTCTTTAGGCATGATGTAAGGTAAATTTTTTTTTGAGACTAAAGACTTTTCTTTAAGAAGAACTGATCTTTTAAACGCGTATATTGCTCCATTCCTAATGAACACCTTTTTAAGTTCTTGTCTCGGTTTCATGTTTTCATATCCCTGATTAATAAAATTTTTTAACCTCTTGTTTTTAATTATTTTCATTCTATATGGATGAGTAGCTCCAACATCAGTAATACTAGTAATAGAATGAAATTTTGATTTTATAAGTCTTAAAACAGATAAATCTATATCTTTTGATGTTCTAAGGGGACAAGTTGGTTGTATTAAAACAATATAATCAAAAANTTTTTTTTTTTTTAGTTCAATTTTTTTTAAAGCGTGNTTTATGACTGGCAAAGTTTGNGTTTTATCTGTAGCTAAAGANTTGGGCCTTATAAATGGAACATCTGCTCCAATTTTTTTCGAAATTTTTGCAATTTCNTTGGAGTCAGTTGAGACTATTAAATCCGAAATAATTTTTGATTTTTTCGCTGCTTTGATTGTATAATAGATTAANGGCTTGCCTAAAATTTTAGTAATATTTTTCTTTTTAATCCCTTTAGAGCCTCCTCTGGCAGGTATAACTCCAAGTATATTTAATTTTTTTTTCATCGTTTAAGATTAAAATCTGTCCCTTTTACAAAATTGAATTTTTCCTTAATTTTGTCACTTATTTCGACCCCAAANCCAGGCGTGTCATCTAAACTTGCAAATCCGTTTTTAAAAGTAATATGTTTATTTTCCAAGTAATTAGAAATTTCAAATTTAATATGAGGACACTCAAAAAAAGATAAATTATCTAAAGACAAAGCTAAATTTAAATTTGATGATAATGCTAGAGGACTTCCCCAAACATGAATTGCGTTTTTGATTTTCTTNTTTTTACTTTTAGAAGATAATTCTTTACAAAATTCTAATCCACCAGAATGCGTACAATCAAATTGCAGGAAATCTACTAGGTTATTATCAATAATGTAATCAAATTCTAGTTTTCCACTATAAGCCTCTCCTGCAGCTATTGGTATACTTATATTTTTTTTTAATTCAAAATATTCCTTTAGTTTAGATGGATGCAAAGGTTCTTCAATCCAGGTAAGTTTAAAGTCTTTTAAATTATTAATTTTCATTTTAGCTTCTTTTAAATTCCATCCGGGTACAATTGTCCCCATTATTGCATCGATCATCAATTCTGATTTACCNAGTTTAGCTTTTGCTTTAGAAACCCGCTCCAAATCATTTTTCCAGGACTGAAAACCAACTCTCATTTTGTATGCTTTAAATTCTTTTTTTAATATTTGTTCTATCTCCTCTTCAATTTGAACTTTATTCATTGAAATTGATCCTCCACTTGNATAACATTTAATTTTATCTCTCTCTTGCTTGATTAATTTTACGACTGGTTTATTTAAAATTCTTCCCCTTAGATCCCAGATTCCGTTTTCCAAAGANCCAATAACACTTTTTATTAGGCCATTTCTCGCGATTAGCGGAATGTTATTTAAATCATTAAATAGATTTAAATCGCCAATTTTTTTTCCAATTAATTTTTTTTTAAGAAATTCAACAGTATGTGAAATCAAATCCGTAACATAAACACCAGCATAACTTTCTGCGTAGCCTTTTTTCCCACTTTCAGACTCTATTTCAATAAATCCAAAAGATTTAGTTAGACTTTGCTGGCCCAAAATTTTGCCTTCTATTATCTTCGAGGAAAGACAATAACTTTTTACAGAGACAATTTTCTCGTCAATATTTTTCCACATCTATTAGGNATTNTNAGTAATTAAATTTTACCCTCTATTTTCCAAGTNCTACCNCCATCNGTATAATGATGNTCTGCCTCTANAGAAGGATCNTATAAGAAATTTTAANTTATTTTTTANTAATTTTTTTTGCCCANTANCTATCTTCTTTACCNAAAAGTTTTTCATCAAANGGANATTTTNTNANNATNTTTTTATNNTANANNGCNAGNGCNTTATGAATAAAATATCTATNTTCNAGTTTTGAAAACATNTTTTCNACTTTNTTNTTAATGAAATGACTCCAAATGTAACGCTTTGTAAGTTTTTTCCCTTCCCAAATAGGATTTTGATTTCCAAAAATACATGCAAAATTTTTTAGATCCTTTGAAATTTTTTCAAAATTAAATTTTTTAAGTACACAGTGGGCAGACATGATTACAACAATATCATTCGAAGAATTTTTAATTCCGTAATTTAAAGCAGCTCCAGGTGTATAATCCTTTATTTTTAAAATTTTAAGATCAGTGTAATTTTTTCCGCTCGGATGATCAGACTCATCTTTTAGCTGGGGGTCATGCATAAAATATTTTACTATTTTTAAAGTTTTGTCAGTTGAATTGTTATCAACGATAAGAATTTCAGGTCTATATACTCTATCTAAAATAGATTGTATTGCATGTCCAACCCATCTTTCCTCATTTTTAGTCCTGATAATAAATGTAATTTTAGTTTTTATTTTTTTTTTCATTAACAAATTTAAAAATTTAAATTATTTAATATC
>PABV01000014.1 GCA_002699425.1 Methanobacteriota archaeon | reverse complement strand
TGATCTGTTACGAACTCTTTCAAGGATGGCTGCTTCTAAGCCCACCTTCTGGTTGTTTTCGACCACGGACACGGTTTGTCTGTGACACTTAATCGGCATTTAGGGACCTTAACTTCAGGCTGGTATGTTCACCTTACGTAATGGTAGCTTACCCACCATCACTCACTGCCTGCGTCTACGACGATTACACCTTCGGAGTTTGGCAGCATACCGAGGAATCGCTTCCCCTAAATACACAATCAGTGCTCTACAGCGTAATCAATCTCAGCAGACGTCTACCTACGAGTAGTTTCACGCGGAACCTGCTATTGCCACCCTCGATTGGACTTTCACCCCTATACCCAACTCGTCCGAGCGATTTGCAGATCAGCAACGGTTCGATCCTCCACCCAGTTTTCACCGGGCTTCAATCTGGTCAGGCATAGATCGGGTGGCTTCAGGTCCTCCACCATTGACTCCAAGCGAGCACACTTCGTCCCTCACAGTAAACTGCTGCGGACATGTCGGTTTCCCTTCGGCTTCGGAGATCAACTCCTTAACCTCGCCAATGATCAAGACTCCCTGGGGCATTTTTCGAAACGCACGATAGGACGCTGCTCATATCTTCGCTTTAACGCCCTATCAGCCTGTACCTATCTGGTTTCACGTTCTTTTCACATCCCGCTAAGGATTCTTTTCAGCTTTCACTCACGTTACTTGTAAACTATCGGTCTCGAGCTATATTTAGGATTGGAGGTTCCTGCCCCCCATCTTCGAGCGCGATATCCAACGCACCCTACTCTTTGATTGTCACGTGACCATATCATATACGAATACGGGACTTTCACCCTCTATGGCTGTGCCTTTCCAGACAACTTCTTCTTCTATGACTTAGGTAAAAGACAATCACCCACATCTCTCTCAGTTTCCAGTCGAGATTCGGTTTGTCCTCATCCGTTTTCATTCGCCACTACTCACGGAATCTCGATTGATTTCTATTCCTCCCCCTACTAAGATGCTTCAATTCGGGGGGTTCCCTATCGCTNTTGCGATTGTTCCGAAAGAACAGGAAGTCCCATTCAGCCATCTCCGGATCCAAGATATTCATGCATCTCCCCGGAGCTTATCGCAGCTTGTCACGACCTTCTTCGGTACTCGAGCCGAGCGATTCCCCAGATAGGTTAGTAGCAACAAGTGTTTTTTACACCTGTGCGAGTAACCCTTCGGTTTTCAGTCATGCCAATTGACATCCTCAAAAGACCGTCTCCCCTCAGGGCGGCCCTTCTCGTCACTTCCCCAGACATGACAAGCATGCCCGGGTGCATTAGCATCACGCCGACCTACATTCCATATATCAAACCATCGAGAGGAAAAGGGCGAAAATCACACCACAGAGGCTTTTTTCGATTTCATTCTTTAAGCCGAAACAACCAGCCGTTCTAGATTCAGTTTCACTACATCATCTTGAACATGTTCCGAGAGTATTTTTTTGGCTTCTCCCATTCGTCCTAATTGAATCAGCGCCGAAGCCTCAATATTGGCTCCTTCAACATCATTTGGTCGTCGGTCGCGATATACTTGAATCACTCCTAGAGTCTTCTCATGACGCCCACTTACGAGGAGTGCATGTGAAAGATTGAGCAACAATACATCGTTACTGGGTTCCGATTTTGCGGCTTGTCGAAGAGCCATTATTGCGGATTCAAATTGCGTTGGTGCTAACATCGTATCTTCAGCATTAGAACTCTGCTCCATCTTGATCGCTTTGTGAAGGAGAGCCAAACCATAATTATTCAATATTGAGGCCTGACCTGGCACTTGTTGCGCAAGTCTTTGGAANTTTTTTGCTGCACCATCATAATCTTCGTCAACTAATTTTTGAAAGCCGGTAGTGACGAGTTGTTCTAATTCCGGCGAACCTGTCGTGTTGATTGGTAACGCATGAGCTTGGTGCAATTGAGGCGGACCGTGATCTGAACCTCCATCAGTAGAAACGACCTCGTGAATACGGTCCAAATCGACATTGATTTCTGAGACATCATAAGAGTCTTCATACTCAATTTCAACCGTCACATCCTCTTCTTGGTAGATGGCCTCCATATCGACGGTTTGCGCATCAATTCGCCAAATATCTGGCACACCTTCCTCTCCAAAAGACAATGAATCATCATCATCATTCTTTGAAACCGTTTCTGCTTGGATTTTGGCTGGAGATTCTTGCAAAGACGTTTCTTGAATAGGTACCGCACTCATCTTGACCAATACCGGCGATTCCGCCTCAGCAACCTCCNCCTCAATGCTCGGTATTTCTGGCATATCCATGGATGAATCTAAGCCAGAAGGAGCAGTAGAATCTGGTTGTTGAAAGTCGGGTAAATCAGGTAGTACTTCGATAACTTCGTTTGTCGGTGCAATCTCTTCAATCTCTATGGATTCAGGTGGAGAAGATGATCGCAAATCGTCGTCGTCATCATCCAACCTGGTTTCATCCTTTGGAGAATCGACTACCAATGAAGTAGTATCCTCTTCATTGGAAATATCCTCTTCGTGATCGGATTTCAGATCTGAATCTTCGCCTTCATGAGGAAGGACATCCATCGAGTGAGAAAATTGTGCACTACCTATCCCAAATGGNAANGACGATTTGGTNACAGATGATTCTGCACCGAGNCCAAATGGTAGATTGGAATCTAAGGCTTTAGGTTTGGAAANCGACTCTTCTATTTCGTCATCTCCCACTGTTTGTGCCAAATCATCAAGACCAGGAATATCGAAATCACTTCCAAGCATTCCCTCGGGTCTAATTTCCTCTGCAATGGTCGAGCCACATGAAGGACATGTNTCCGTGGCAGTNAATAACAGACCACAAACNCTGCATTCTAACATACTCGCTCANTCTTTGGGAGGCTTTTTCGGTTTTCAAGCAACCGGAGGATTGACTCACTCTTCTTGTGATTTCCCAGTTATTTCACCGATGGCTTCGGATACTTCATCAAAGACAGAGGTATCATCAACAAGGGCTTCAGCCCAAGTCTTACCCTTCTTCTTACCCAACGAGTATTGCCAAATGAATCCTAGAATGCTGATTCCGACGCATACGATCTTGAATACAGGGCCTATTCCGTAGACTAATAGCATGTAAAGAGTTACAATAAAGGTAGTTAGTATCATCATCGGGAAACCTGCTTTGAAGAATTCATTGAAAGAGATTGGATATCCTGCTTCCTCAGACATTCCTGCGGTCACTACATTGGCAGATGCACCAATTAAGGTTCCATTACCNCCAAGACATGCTCCNAAAGCCAAAGCCCAAATCAAGGGTTCGAGNTCAATATTCAACTCCCAAGCAATCTGAAGAACAATAGGAATCATCGTTGCAGTATATGGAATATTATCNAAGAACGCACTCACGATNGCACTTACCCACAANATGATGACAATAGAGGCCAATAGCCGGGTCTTTTCATCACTTGGGAACATCTCAATTCCTGCAATGACCTTACCGCCAATCCAAGTGATAACACCCATGTATTGGAGAGAGTGAATAAGAACGAAAAGTCCTGCAAAGAAGAGCAAGGTCGTCCATTCAACTTCTTCAAGAGGCTCTTCCATTTCATGACGATTGGTAAACGTAAGCATAAGCACGGCTCCAATCAAAGAAATCCATGAAACCGGTATGTGTGTCATCGGATGGGTAAAGAAACCGATGACAACAAGTACCAAAATCGTACCAGCACTTCGTAACATTTTCATGTCTTTGATTCCATATTTGGCTTCAAGCTCCTTGACATCTCTGATACGGGTACCGCTAAATTCGTCTTTGTACATCCACTTAAGAAGCATAAACGCAGGAATAATGGTCATGATGATACCAGGCGCCAATTCAATCATGAAATCGTTGAAAGATACGCCTGAGTCGGCTAATTCTGGATAAGCACTGCTCGCAATAGCATCCTTGCTCATCTGGCTACCAATGATGATGTTTGGGGGATCTCCAATCATAGTGGCCGTACCACCGATGTTTGAAAACAGCACTTCTGCAATCAAAAGAGGTATTGGTTTGAGGTCGAGAACTTTTGCCAATTGCAAAGTAACCGGGGTAAGGAGAAGCATGGTAGTTACATTATCTAGGAATGCAGACAAAATGGCAGTGATGATACACAAAGTCACAACCAGAGTCCAGACATTTCCTCCGCTGCGCTTGTAAGCCTCAACTGCGAAATATTCGAAAACACCTGTGTGGGAGAGTACACCCACCATGATCATCATACCCAGCAACAATCCAATGGTTTCCCAGTCGATCATCGTCGTAACCATTGCGAGCGAAAGTGTCTCACCAGTGTAATATTGCAAAGCCCCAACAGCGATTAATCCACCAAGTGCTGCAGCCAATGTGCGATGAACAACTTCGGTGACAATGAGAGCATAAACCCCTATGAGAATAAGTAAACCGACCATGATGGCTTGGCTTTGGAGAGATTCCTTGACCGTCAAATCAAGACTTACACCCGAACCCCCACCAGCTGATGTTTGTCCAAGCATTAGCATCATTGCACAAAATAGTAGAGCAAACGCTCCAAATCTTTGCATTCCAACACGACGAACACCCAAAAATGCGCCCATATNAGAAGCCAATTCAATCCAGAATAAGATTCTTCTTACCCTTTCCAGAGCACTCCGACATTACCTCTTGCGTAAACAAGAGTTGAATGGGTACTCTTCGAGAGATAATCCCACAGATTTTGCATTTCTTGTCGCTCAAACAAACCTCGATTCACCTTGATTTTGACTAAATCTCGTTGATTAAATTGGCTTCTCAATTCTTCAATTACCGAATCAGTCAAGCCTTGTTTGCCGATTCTCACGGTTGGCTGTAGTTCTTTAGATTGTGCCATCTGAAGGATGGACTTAGGAGGTTTAGAAATCGGACTCACCTCCTGACTTTGAATGAGAACCGAATCTTCTTACATGACCACAACTCAAGCAGGTTGTGCAACGAATTCCAGAACGAATTCGAATGCGTGAGGATTTCCCCGGTATTAGAGCCGATTTGCAATTTCTACAGATTACGTGATTGATACTTGGAGCAAGAGGAATTCTGTGCCGCATGGATACTTTTCTCAAATGTCGAGCTGCATTATGTCGAACGGCCATAGGCATTGACGAATCAAACAACACACCACTTAGGTGGGCTGAGTGTGAGTGCGCTCTCTGTTTGCGCCTATTTTTTTTCGACCTTGAGCGGGGCATAAACTCACTTTTCCAGTGTCTGCAAAATATCTGTAGTAATCTGATTAATTTCACGATCACCGTCAACCTCACGTAGAACTCCACGCTGGCGATACCAATCAGCAAGAGGAGAGGTTTGTGAATGATACGCCGATAATCGGTTGATTACAGTCGCTTCATTATCATCGCTTCTTCGTCCAAAATCTTCGCTTCCACAATGATCGCATTTACCCTCAACTTTTGTCGGCTTAAACGTGTCATGGTACACAGAACCACATCCTGAACATGTAAATCGACCACATATTCTTTCAACTATTCTTTCATCTGGAACGATGATAGAAATAACATGAGATATTTCAGCAATTTTTTCTAGAGCCTCTGCTTGTACAACGGTCCTTGGAAAGCCATCAAACATCACGCCATTTCTGGCATCATCTTCCATCAACCGTGCCTTGATTAAAGCAACAATCACATCATCTGGAACCAGCATTCCTGCATCCATGTAAGATTTAGCTTCTAGGCCAACATCTGTTCCCTTGGCTATGGCTGCTCGTAGCATGTCACCAGTGCTTATTTGCGGAAGACCTGTTGACTTCTCAATCCGTTCGGCTTGAGTCCCTTTGCCTGCACCAGGTGGACCAAAAAGAACAATGCTGCTCATGTCACTGGGAATACAAGAGAGGTATTAATCCCATGCAATCAACCATTGCGCCTCAACCATTCAGCACCATAGTGTTGCCACTGTTCAAGCGTCCAACCAGGCGGTAATCCACCAGGTGGCAACGGAGGAGAAATTTGCTGTTGCTGAACAACAGGAGGTGGTGTTGTGGGGACTGGGATAGGAGGGCGGCCTGCAGGTACAGCTCCTAATCCTGGATTTTGAAACAAGGCCGGTGGGCGGCCTCCTGGTAGCGGGGGAGGTGACAAAGGCGTCAATGATTGGGCCAAAGCCAGTTGCATTTCTTCTTCACTAACGGCTCCACTCGCTAAATCATTCACTTGATAACTAACATCCAAAGCATCTTCTCTTCGGCTAAGATGTGCTGCAGAAGCCTCGACATCAGGAGCGACCAGAGCATCTCCATCATCCATAATTTTCGCCCCACGCTTCACTCGAAGACCGATCAAAAGCCCTACAAGAATCATGCCAAAGAGAGTCGAATAAGCCGCCCAAGATGGTAATGCCCCGAAGAGCCCACCTTGAATAGTGGTCACTTCGACAGATGTCTCAAATGAAGTGGAATAATTCCCATCACTTGTAATCGCTGTGATGAGAACGGTAACAATACCAATTTCAGCCTCATCACCCGGCGTAATCAATACCTCTAAGTTCTGTGAATTCCCAACAGGGAGATTCGAAATTTCATCGGGTTTTATCAAGCCTGTCCACGTATCGATTTGAACTCCATCTCGGTTGAAAAATGCAATGGAAAACTGTGCATTAAGCGGAATATTTCCTTCGTTTGTAACCGAAAACAGTGATTGTGTAACAATGCCCCTTTCAATTGACATGAGATTGTTTTCTGCAATGATTCCAGCATGAAATGTATCTAAAACATCAACTTGGATACTACCTGAAGCATCAGTATATCTCTGGTCCACAGATCCGTTCACAGAAATCAAAATATTTTGAGCAGAAATTTTTGAAGCGGTCTGATTCGGCGATTTTACGGCTACAATTACTCGACCCTCTTCTTTGGGTTCCAGCATTTTGGGTGATTCAAAGAACCCAAATTCCCAACCGTCATCAAGAAGTGAATGCGACCAATCTAAAGATAGAGGGATATTTCCTTCATTTTTTACAGTAAACGTGTATTCGTGCCAATTCCCATCTGCTTTACAAAGTAACGCATCGTCAATATCTGATAGACTCAATCCAACTGAATCATCAATGGTCAAAATTGCCGAGTTAACACTTTGGCTTACGGAATTTCCAGTAGTTTTCATCAAAATTTGATTAACGTCTCCAGCGAGTGCACCATCATATACAACGACTGTGATCAATATATTTGCACTTCCACCCGCGAGGAGATTGACTTGAATTATTTGGCCTGAAATTTGATCATCATATTGCATCTGAACCGGCCAAGAATCGAGTTGCTTTTGCAGGGAAACTGATAATGATAATGCGGTATTCCCTAAGTTTGTAAGTTCCAAGGTAAGGTTAACCCACTCTCCATTATTGGTGTAAATTCTGTTTCCAGATATCACATCAATCAACTCTCCGCTCTCATCGATGAGGTTAGCACTGTAGCGATTGAGTGCGAGTACTTCGATATCAACTGGGTCAATCGAAACGTTAAGCGATGAATCTTCGCTTGAGGTAACCCAACAAGACACAAAGTCAGTAGTACCTGCCGATGGGAGTCCATCCACCGCAGGAGGGACATAAGTCCTTACTTGTAGGTCACCTTCATCCAATAAATCAAAGGTCTCAAAATTATAAACACTTGAATTCGAGTCACCAAGTTCAACCTGCCACTTTTTATCAGATTGGCACTCTATTGCGTAAGTTGCATCTACATTTCCAATATTCTTCAGTGAGATGTAAAATGGTGCAAAAGACCCTGGGGCAGCAAGAAGCCCGGCATTCCCTGATGGTACCACAATCACGTCCCTTACTTGTGGGACAATGATCACCAGCCTCATTGAATGCGTGACCTGATTNTTGCTGTCATAACTTGCTTGAATATCAACAATGTATGTTCCTGACCTTGCATAACGCTTGAAGTCATTTCCTACTGGTTGCAAATTTGCGCTGATATCATCAAAAGTAACTTGGAAAGAAAGGTTTGAACCATTGGTATCAACGGTGGTTAAGATAATGGCATTTGAAATATTTTTTTCTCGTGTCCAAATATCCTTCGAGTTTTCGATTCTACCGAGCACAGGATCCACGAGTTCCTGAACATTAGAAATATACAAACTGACGCTTTGGTTTCCTGTTCCCTCATGATTGAGTGCCAAATCAAAGGAAACCGAGGTTGAATTTTGCACATCAAGTATCTTCGTTTTTGAACTTTCATCCACGCCCAGTGAATCATTCAGGCTGTATAATCTGAGGCCAGTAGCCGCAATCATGATATCAAATTCAATAAAATTATTATTGACTCCGTTTGATTCATCATTGAGTTCAGTAACTTGTTGGTTAGAATCGAGTGTAAGCCTTAGCGTGTGAACTCCAATTTGCGTAAAGGAATGAGAATGTACTTTTGAACCAATGGAAAGTGAGGCAAGAGGACTCATCTCGGCCGTCATCAGAGTTTCACCAACGGTTTCATCAGTGAGCGTTACTTTGTAATTACCCGTAGACGCTGCCCCTTGATTATACCATGAGAGTTGAATCGGAGCAGGTTCGTTAACTAATGGTGAGGCGGGATTTAAGAAAATAGAGTTACTCAGAGTCATAAGGTCAGGCACAAATGATTGAGAAAAGGAACCACTCATGGCCAATCCGTATGTTACAGAAACGCCACCTCTATGGATAATTTTGACTTGCCAAGTACCGGACACAGAACTTGTATCGCTGGGTAATTTGATCCTTTCAACGTTGTTGAGCGAATCACTTGTACCTCCGGCAATGGAGAAGCCATTTGCAAATTGGTTTCCATGATACACTACCCCATTCGGGTCGATTAATTCCAAATCGAGATTTGAAATGAGCCTTGATTCACTCTGAGGCGTTCCTGAACTTCCTGCTGCATCTGTCCAAACGAGTGTGATGTCAAGACCTTTTGAGACATCGATGTCGTAAGCATAAACCGAGGAAAAACCAGGTTGTATGATCCTGTTGTTATCCACGGCCATATCCAAATCTATTCCAGCATGCGACGGATTAAGTGATTGTTTGAGGTCAATCTTACCCCAACCTTCATTTGAATTAGGAATATCAGGAGTTCCTAAATCTTGGGCCCCATTGATGAGTACGGCCTTAATCAAAGCTGATGTTGGACCCGATATACCTTGATCTTCTCGCAAATATTCTCTCACAAGAGCACTTGCACCACCGGCTACGGCAGTAGCCTGAGATGTTCCGCTCATTTCCATATACATCGAGGCACCATTGGCGTGAGTATCAGAACCACATGAAGACCCAAAGGGTGTCAGAGATTCCTCTGCTTGGCCTGAACAAATATTCACTCCAGGAGCGACAAGGTCGGGCTTTATTCGGCCATCGAGTGTTGGTCCTTGACCGGAAAAAGAAGCTACCTCAGGACTCGATGAGGCATAGGTTACCGCACCAATGGACAAGCCATTTTTGGAAGTTGAAGGAGGTAAAATCGATGATGATGACCCATTATTTTCATTACCGACAGCGAAAATAGGCAAAAAGGTAGGATGGTCTTTGACGTACAAATCGACCATACGGCTATCTGCGGTGTACATGCCGTGACTTGCATTAATCGTCCATGCATTTACACCAAGACGTGCATTGTAGTCACTCATTGCATCGAAATAAATATCATACAACGATCCAATTCTTCCAAACACACCTGTGGGATTATGCTCCATAGCATAGGCAATGAGTTGAGCCTCTGGAGCCATGCCAGCCTGATCTTGGTCAATGGTTCCGTCCCCTGCAATGGTTACACCAATATGCGTTCCGTGACTGCTGTGTTCATCAGAAGGATTGCTATCCAATCCAAATTTAGAAACGGCTGTAACTCGATTTCCTAAATCAGGATGATTGATATCAATTCCAGTATCAACAAACATTATTGTTTCTCCAGAGCCATCGAGTGCAAGACCTGAATCTTCCAAAAAGTCAGTGACTCCGGATTGATTGAGGGCATCAGAATTTGAAGTTTCAACGTGATAGGCTGGTTCGATAAATAGCACCCAATCGTTTTTTGCAAGCGCAATGAAGTCAACGGGTCCTGAAACCAAACAGGAGTGCGTGTAGCAATTGATCTCAGCATTATCAAAAATCGAAAGTGATGTAAATTCAGCGTGTTGTTCGGTTGAAAATGGTGGAGCTACGGTGACCATCAAATTTGATTGTCCTGTTTGAATCAAGGGTGAGATTTTGTACTCATGGGGAAGATAAGAGGCAAATTCAACAAACTCAAAATCGACAATTGAAGAAACATCTGACACATGATCAAACCGAATGATAACAGTTTGTTCGTCTAAATGGTCAATAATTGTGTGTGGGAAATTAGGCTGTAAAGCATCGAGTACATGTAAACTGAAGTCATTGACTGAAACGATCATAAGTCGAGACGGCTGAACAACTCCAATATCCAAAATAGAATCTTGAGCACCTAAATGGTTATTTGATTGAGATTGAAAGTCCAAATCAAATTCAGACAGAGGTGTTGTTGACGGGACCATCATCGACCATGGATGATAAGAGTGATTATTTTCCGCAAAATCTTCCTGGGAATTCTTACTCTCATCTGGAGCGAGTAACGCAGCCTGCACTGGAAGAATAATCAGCGTCATCATCATAATGGAGAGGATATACTGACGCATGCATTAATCCAGACGCATGTATCTTTTCAATATAACATACACATTCATCAAGAGAACATGCGAGTAATCGCTTCGTCAGTCTTTCTAACAGAAGCCATCCAATCTGATTCAGTACCCATAAGTGCCCTGATAGCATCAACATTTTCCGGTACAACATCGCTTTCTTGATGAATGGCCTGGAAATAATATAAGGTATTATCAACGAGTTTTACCCCATCTTCCCAAACAAATATTTCGTGCAAATCACCCCATGTCCTACCGATATCTCTTGCAAACTCCATCACTTCTGCTGTTGTAGTGATACCGGTTTCTCCCCCGTTCATGATGATAATTCTTGGACGACTTTTCCACAATGCCAAGATGCTTTCTGTCGTCATTCCATGACCTTGAGGCAAAGTAACAGTAATAGCGTGCATGTGCATGATGGTTGTAGGAACTGCGACAGCGAGACTATTGATTTTTATTCGAGGTTCAACCGACATGACATCTGGACCATGATGACTAGGAACTTTGAGTACCGGTTTAATCGCATTGATGGGACCTTTATCGGAGTCACCTGGATCCGCTGCCCTGCGTATCATGGTACATTCCACTGAAATTTCACCACATGATTCTAACAACGGAATAAGCGTCCTCGAGAGTCCTGTGGTGTTACAAGAAACGACCCTTGTCCCCTCTGCATGTAGATTTTGCTCGTGATTTGCGCAAGAAGTATAAGACAAACCAGTCATTTCATGCTTTTCTCCGCCCTGGAAAATCCATTTTATTCCAGCGTTCTTGTATTTCTCAAGATTTGCTGCACCGTGTTTTCCTGGGCTACAATCTACGACAACATCACTCACACCAAGCAATGTCTTCAATCCTCCATGACAAGTGTATCCAGCATCATGAAAAGCATTGATTTTCTGTTCATCATCATAGGTACAATATAATGGATAACCTTTTCTTACCGCCAAATCACATCCAAAGGATGGTTTGGTTTTTGTCACCCCTGAAATGACCATGTCATCTTGAGCCGATATCGCATCAGCAACGCGCTTACCAATCGTTCCATATCCGTTTATTGCGACCCTAATCATCCGGCTCACGTTGTTGGGCAGTAAAAACACACCAATGAATATTCCCTATTGAGCCATGCGATTAATGGGTGAGAACTTATCGGCTGAGTATGGCCGATGAGATGCAGGTTATCGAGAAATCACTCAGCATCAATAACAAACTACCAAAACAACTGGAAAAAGCCATAGACAGGAATGTTGTTCTTCGCATTGGATGGACAAGCGCCGGTGACCCTGTGCCAAAGAACGGTGAATTGGGGTTATGCCCAAATCTGCCCAAGGGAGCTAAAATCCGTTCACTAGGAAAATTGGGTTCATTTATCGCTTGTGCCGGAAAAGGAGGCACTTATACGCATCAAGGTGAAGTAGGTGCCTACTTTGGAGCAGGAAACGATGGAAACATCAACACCTGTGAACGAAGAGCGGGAGATTATCTTGGTTTTGCTATGAAATCAGGAAAAATCACAGTTCTGGATGGAGCAGGGACGCATGTTGGATCTCAAATGGAGGGAGGCGTCATCATGATTCGCGGCGATGCTGGCAAAGCGATTGGGAGCGGCATGAAGGACGGATTAATCATCGTACATGGCGACGTTGGGTCCGACCCCGGAACTGGGATGACAGGAGGGAAAATTGTCATCAATGGCCGTTGTCCATCTCCACCGCCTGATGTTCAATTAAGACCACTCAAGCCTGCTGAATTGAAAGAAATAAATGCTCTCTTTTCTGATGAAGACCAAAAAGTTCCTTCCGATGCAGTATGTCTAACAAGTGCCAAAAAAGAAAGGTCTACTCCGGCAAAAACCACGGAAGGGGATTACAGCACACTCATTCTGATTGGAGAAGAAAAACCACCTCTGAAGTTCGGAACTTGTGACACCATCACCATCATTGGAGAGAGAGAGGGTAGAGGAGATGCACTTGCATTGCCAATCCCAGTTCTCCCGTATGTGGCGAGCGGTGTAAAAAGTGATGTCCTCCATCCATGTATGGTAGAAAGTAAACCGAGGAATATCGATATTGCACTCATTCACTCTGAAAACCTACATGAAGCAGGTGACCTACTTATTGAAGCCGCAGGTTTTGCAGTGGATTTAGACGCCTTTCCCCAATTGGAACCAGAACATATTGAAGGGTTACTTGTCGCCTTGAGAAGCCTATGCGGCATCGCTTCCCCATTCATGCTTATCAGAGGAATCAGCAATACGCAAAGATTGCACTTACAAGCCCGCGAGGTTGGTTCTGATGCGGCTATATCCAGAATAGAGGATGGCTCAGGAATACCTATTGTGGCATCTCTACCAATGATTGGACGATCGGCCAGCCAGAATCTTGAAGGAAATTTATGCCAAAAGAGTGCCATAATCCCATGGATATGCGATAGCAGAGATGTGGCGATAGCTTGTGCTTCTGGACTTGATTTTATCATTTCAATGCCAGAAGAAGACCTGTCTAGTTGGCTCGAAAAATTGGAAGAAGGTCTGAATCACCATTTGCGTCAATTAGGTTTGAATGCCATAGAACAACTCGACAGGGGAAATTTGCGTGCCATCAGCATGGACACAGCATCGATGAGCGGCATTCGCCTTGCTGGTTACGACCGCCCACTTCCTCATTGGTTTGCAAGGTGATGAGATGCCAACAATCAGCGTTGAACAACAAGTCATTGCCCAGATTTTAGCTCGTCATGGAATAGACCATGACATCGGAAAACTGGAGAATGATTTACCGCTTCTTGGCACGGACATTGATTTTTGTGATGAACATACTTTGGACATTGAAATTTTTCCCGACCGTCCTGATTTGTTGAGTGGTGAAACCCTTACACACGGCATGCTACCCTTCCTCTATAATCAACAACCGAATCCAACAATTCCGTGCACAGAAGGTAATCTGAAAATGGTCGTTCACCCCGAATTATCGAGTATACGCCCTGTTATCTATGCAGCCGTAGTCAGGAACGTTACGCTCGATGATGCAGCGATAAAACGTTTGATGGACCACCAAGAGAAACTGCATTTCTCGATTGGAAGAAGAAGAAAAAGAGCATCTATCGGAGTCCATGATCTTGTCCAAATACAAGCCCCGTTTGATGTTCGTGGCGTTCCAAGAGACACAAAATTCATTCCTCTATCCGAATCTGAAGAAATGACAATTGATGAAATCCTCACCTCACATCCCAAAGGCGTTGCATATGCACACTTGCTGGAGAATTTACCATTGGTACCCATCATTGAAGATAAAGATGGAAAAATTCTTTCTTTCCCTCCAATCATCAATGGTGCTCACACAACTGTCAACCCATCAACCAAAGATATACTCATCGATGTAACTGGTTGGGATAAAAGGGCCTGTGAAACTGCTATTTTGTTGATTTGCTTACAACTCAGTGCCTTTGGAGGCAGTGTAGAAACCGTTGAAGTGCAACAACATGATGGTGAAATTTGGAAGCTCGATACGAGCCCCATCTCTCACTCGATAAGTAGGCAAGAAATTCAGAAAATTCTCGGCAAATCATTTTCCAATCAAGAGATTTCATCCTCTATTTCTCGAATGGGCGGGATTGCTTCATGCGTAAATGAGCAAATAACCATTCAGATGCCACGATGGAGGTATGACATCTTACATCCAGTCGATTTGATTGAAGAAATAGCGATCGGACATGGATATGATGACCTTGGAGATGATATCGCAAGGGCTCCATTGGCCGGCATTCCAAGAAGAGATGCACACCTACTGAGAAGATTGAGGTCCTCGATTCAAGGCATGGGTATGCTTCAAGTCCAATCCCTAACGCTCTCCAATGACGAGGACCAGTTCGAAAAAATGAGGTGGGAAGCAATTGGAGATGTCACAAGAATTCACAACCCAATTACAAGTGAGCACACCGTCATGCGGCAGCGGGTTTTACCCGCCCTTATTCGATTGCTCGCCGCTAACAAACATCATGACTTGCCCCAACATGTCTATGAATTAGGCACTGTTGTTCAGGACCATGAAAACCGAACGCACTTAGCATTCCTCGTTGCAGAAGCAACTGGTGGATTTGCTTCATTGAGAGGTCGTATCCAAGCCCTGATGAGAGACCTTGGTGTTTCAGAATATTCATTGGTCGAAAAGAAAGGAGGCCCATGGCTCGAAGGGAGGGCAGCGAGTATTATGGTCGGTGATCGAATGATTGGAGAATGCGGTGAGTTAGATCCTCATGTCGGCATAGCATACGATTTGCGTGTACCAATGAATGGTGCTGAAATATTTGTTGAAGAACTTGCATTCGCCATTAAAGACCCTGTCACTCACGAATAAGGGACATAATCTCCATCTGAGTTTTTCACATATGGTGTAGGCTCAAACTTCCCATCATTCATTTTCTTGTAATGATAACCATCGGTGTGAGCAATCCATTCAAAATTTAGGACCTCGCTGGGTTCTTCGGTTTCTTGGGTAGAGTTACTTTTTCCTGTAGGGGCTTTTTCATTACCAAATAATGCCATCGCTGCCTGATAATCTGCTGTCTCTTTGTGCGAACTGTCTTTGAGGATTTGTTCAGTTTTTTCTTCACCGATGCTGTACGTAACGGCTGCTGGAGCCTCTGCGACCGGATTTTTAGGCTGGGATTTTTTGAAAAGCCACCATGGCATGTAAAATCGTGACATGTTCGCAATCATCAACCCTTCGATGCAGCAAAGCCGAGCGATTGAAATTCTCATCGACTTGCATGTGTCATGAGGCGAGAACTTTGCATGGCTTTTCTCATGATATCGCTTCTCCCTCCTATTGCTCATGCACAAAACGAAGTAACATACAGTGCTCCTGAGACACTTAATGCGTATCAAGATGATAACAGAAGCCTAGCAATAATCATCAACAATGGGGGGTCAAGCTCGATCGATTGGAAAGTGAACTTCACTCAAATTCCAATCAATTTTTCCATCTGGTATCCTCTTGAAATGGTTGGAAATATTGGTGGGCAACAAAGCGAGAATATTGTTTTTCAAATCATTACACCAGGTGACGCTCCCCTAGATGTTTACCAAATGGCGTTTCAAATAGAAATAAATGATGTCATTACATTCAATCATTCATTGGATATCATCATTCAATATCCATCGAATTTAGAATTCGGCGTGCAATCAGGTTCGATACTTTCTGTGGCACAGCTTGACCAATTGCCAATTGCAGTTAACATCACCAACTATGCTGAAATTGAAGATACGGTTACTTTTTCATTGCAATCTCCAGAAGGGTGGGGTGTTGATTGGNCAAATGGTGTAAACAGGACAATATCTCCCTCAGATTTGAGTTTCATTCAATTCACAATTCTATCACCCGCCGTCATCAATGGAACTCCAAGTAATGATGATTTGGCAGCACATCGATTAATTGCCACCTCTTCATTAGATGGAGAACAAATCTATTGGGATTTTTCTCTAAGGTTAGAAGTATACCGAAATTTTTCGATTGACAAAATTGGAAATAACCTCACACTTGATCCTGGTGACTCAGGAAGAATTGAAATCACCATAAGGAATACTGGTAACGTAGCGCAAAAATTCGATATCGGATTTCCATCATCAAATCAAAGTGAATCGATTACTACAACNGGATCCGATAATGGGTGGCAATACAGTCTCTACAAACTATATCCATCTGAACCCATTGGAATTAACCAATCACGCACATTTGAATTGGCAATGCAATCACCTTACACTCCAGATGGAGAAATCTCTGTCCCACTTGAAATCAGACCACTTGGAAATGAAGCCAAAACAAAATCACTGTCGTTTAGTGGAAGCATAGTCCTCAGTCATGCAGTTGAAATGCAGATTACAGAAAATCAATGCGATGAAATATTACCTAATTCTCTATGCGAAATAAAACTTCAATTGACAAATATTGGAAATTACATGGATAATTTCTCCTTATCGNTCGAACAATCTGGAAATATACAGGCCTCACTTTCACAAACATCCATCACTTTAGGTGAAATTGCATCGAGTGAGGAAATCATTCTTTCTCTTGTTTTTCCCGAAAATACAACGGCGGAAACAACANCNACAACTACAATTACAGTCGAACATGAAAAGGTAGGAGAACTGCAGAGTTTCACCATCCAAACAACTGCAAAGGGGGTCCTTTTGTGGTCCCTCATTGATGCTGAACAAAATTTAGGAGCGGATCAAAAACTTTCNATGAAAGTCGTCCTTCTCAATCAAGGAAATTATGATGATGGATTGCAGGTTTCTATTTCAAGTTCGCACATGACAAATTTCACCCTCATCCCGCCATCAGGGGCCATCTTTGAAGATTCAGAGAGCATCCGTTCCTTTGAAATGTTTCAAATTCCTCGAAATAGCGAATGTCACTTTCGTGCGTGGGCCCTTGTCCCCCAAGATATCAGTACTGGAGGTAATCTAGAAATAAACATCAAATTGATGAGTATTTCAGATGATGATCAAATTTTTCATGTAGGCTTCAACCAATCAATTCCGGCAGTTGGAGATGATAATGCTGAGAAGTTCTTTTCTGTGGACGTTGGTTCTTGGGCCAACACATTAGGGGCCATCATCGCTGCATGGTGGGGTTTTTGTGCATCTCTCCTGCTTGCTTTGTTCGTTGTCAAAAAAGCGTATTCTGATAGAAAAAAACGCTTGCAACCTCTCTTCAANGCTAGTACAGAANCTGATGAACCCAAAGGTTCAGATTTGAACATGATACAAAAAACCGCTCCTGAAATTTCTAAGGAGCAATTTACTCAAGCCTTTTTGGCTCAATCAAAACCTTTGGAACAAGCCAAACAGCCAGTTTCGGCAGACATCATATCTGCTGCTTCAACAATCATCGACCACCACGGGGAGGAAGAGATGATACACAAAATGAATACTCTCGCCCATGAAATCAGTTCAACAGGCCCAAAAACTCTACATGAAGCCAATGAAAGTCTCGACCAACAAACACAAAATACAGGATTGTCTGAACTCGATTTGTGAGATGGGAAGTTGGTATCGACGAGGCGGGACGTGGACCCGTGATTGGACCATTGGTCATCACAGGAATCAAAATTCCCGTTAACCAAAAATCATATCTTGAAGAGATAGGAGTAAAGGACTCAAAAAAATTAAGCCCGAAACGCAGAGAAGAATTATACCATTTGTTACAAGCAAACACAAACTTTCAGATTGTTCAAGTCATATACACGCCCGCTGAAATTGATATGGCGGTGAATAGCATTGGATTAAACATGCTTGAAGTAGAAGGCTTTAGTGAAATCCTCAATCGTCTAGGACCAATTGATGGCACCATTATTGTTGATGCTTGTGATGTAAACACTGAACGGTTTGCTAAAAGAATCATATCGCGACTCAAACATTGGCCAAATGGCACGAATATGATTTCTGAACACAAAGCAGATGATAGGCATATTTCAGTCGCTGCTGCAAGCATTATCGCNAAATATACCAGGGATAAACACGTCAAAGAACTTGAAGATTCCTTTGGATTTGAAATCGGTTCAGGTTATCCCAGCGATCCAAAAACCATCGAAATACTANCAAAACTNATGCAAGAANAAGAACCAAATGAGCATCTTCGTTGGTCTTGGAAAACAGTGAAGAAAANATGGGAAGGCGATTTACCCAAAAGAATGGCTAAAATTCAAGGTCAAGAAACGCTGTTCTGAAAAACCTCACCCGAATCCCTCATCATGGGCTGGGAACCNGAACCGAGCATAAAACGCCTGATTCGTAATCTCGCATTGCAAAATGCTATGCTATACGAAGGGGAAGGAAAAGTTGGTTCTGTGATGGGAAGAATCATGGGTACCCTNCCAGAACTACGCTCTCACGCAAAAGATTTGGGTGCGCTGATCGGTCGGCATGTAAGTGAGGCAAACGCATTAGCAAAATCNGAAGGAATTTCTCACGTACGAAGCATATTAGAAGAACANGCTCCGGAGTTATTAGAAAAAAAGAAACATGTGAAAAGAACGGGATTACCTGANCTTCCAAATCCAGTGGATAAACCNGTGTTTCGCTTTGCACCTAATCCAAACGGACCACTCTCATTTGGACATTCAAGAGGCTTAGTAATCAACGCAGAATATGCAAAACAATTGAANGGAGAATTGATTCTCCGCTTTGACGATACTGATACCACNGTGAAACCTCCGATGATTGAAGCTTATGAGATGATCATGGANGAGCAAGAATGGCTATGTGGATTCAAGGCACAGCGTGTAATTATTGCAAGTGAACGAATGGAAAAGTACCACGAATATGCGCGAAAATTGCTCGTAAATGGTTATGGATATGTGTGCCGATGCTCTTCAGAAGACTTTCGTGAATATAGAAAATCAAAAGAAAATTGTCCTTGTCGAAATCAGGAAAATTCAGAGGCAGAAACTTTGTGGGAAATGATGAATGATAAGAATGGATTCCAACCAGGAGATGCAGTAGTTAGAGTAAAAACAGACATGACATTACCAAATCCCGCACTCAGAGATTGGCCTGCATTGCGTATCCAGGCTAATTCACATCCTCGTGTTGGGAATAAATGGCGTGTTTGGCCATTATTGGATTTCCAATCTGCAGTAGAGGACCATTTACAAGGCGTGACCCACATCATACGAGGAAAAGATTTGATGGATTCAACAAGGAAACAGAAATGGCTGTACAATCACTTTGGATGGAATTACCCAGAGACCATATATTGGGGTCGCGTGAAAGTACATGAGTTTGGAGGATTTTCAACATCAGGCATGAANGAGGATATCCTACAAGGAACCTTCACTGGTTGGGACGATGTCAGACTTCCAACACTTGGAAGCCTGAAACGGCGAGGTATTCGAGCTGAAGCCCTGCAATCATTTTGGATTGAAATTGGTTTGACGCAAAAGGACATCTCGGTACCACTCGCCACACTCTTTTCCCATAATNCCAGCATCATCGATCCTTCAAGCCCACGATTATCTTTCGTCCGAGATGCAATTGAAATTGAATTACAAGGAGAATATCCTGTCCATATTTCCATAGATGCCCATCCATCAGAAGATCTTGGCAAGAGAGAAATTGACATTGAAAATCATATCTTTCTCGAGAAAGCTGACCTAGGAGATGTGAGATTGAAGGATTTTTGTGACATCTCAAAAGANGGAACTGTAGAATCGATTGAAAGATCNGATAACAGAAATATCGTNCACTGGGTTAGCNGTGGANGCAAGANTACGTTATTGACTCCACAAGGAAAAGANATCATTGAATCTGAAGGTATTTTAGAAAACCATCAACTTCCAATCGGCACGATTGTTCAGTTAGAACGAATAGGATATGCTAAACTTGAGGATGAGAAACTGATATTTTTACATCCTTGATTATTCATCCAAAGAACGGATGGCTGGCATGTTGTCCAATCTTGACATCGCTTGTCGATAATCATTGGGTGAGAAATATCCTGAATAGGCGCCATCCTCATCTACGGCTACGACCGCTTGAGGTTTTCTTTCATTGATTATTGGAAGAACATCGGCTATCTTTTCTGATAGTTTGACTTGTAATACATCCAATTCCATGGCTTCACCACATGTGGCGGAACTTAAATCCATACCTTGGGCAACAGCCTTCAGAATTTGATGTGTGCCCATGACTCCTTTGACGCTTTCACTCTCATCCAAGACGATGAGAACGCCACCTGGCANATCAATAAGGCGCTTCGTACCCTCTACAATGCTATCATCTACACCAACGGTAGTATGTTCATCTGTCAAAATTAAATCNCTGATTAATGCTTCACCCACAGTTCCACCTATCTTGCCGAGTCAGTTTTGGTTGATGAATACTCCCTCCAAAGAGTTATGAAAGATAAGCCATATCATTAGCCATGGCGATAGACCGATTGTTGACCGGAAACATATCTCGCCAAGTCAAGGAATTGATGGCTACAGAGGACTTAGTCGTTGAGACGTTTCGTGATTTGGTGAAGGACGAGTTGAAGACCTACGTTCGAGATAAAATCGAAAAGGATGAAGAACTCAAACAAGAACTCAAAGAAGCCGTTTCNTATTATTTCCACGCAAAGGCCCGCTCTCTATATGCTGAGTTGAAGGCTACAAGGGCAGCGACTCGCCTCGGATTACGCATTCTACCTGATGAAATACAAGGGGAACTTGGAGAAGCACTCGTAGGCTTATTTGAAAAAGAGTTGGGCGACCTCCTTGAGAAGGCTTTGTGAACAAGACGGGCTCAGTTAGCCGCAGAGTTGATGTGCCGGCCCGTCTTCAGCAGACCGGTGAGAGAGTGAGAAAAGGATTAGGCATCGTCATTTTGATGCTTTTTCTAGCCACAATACCTCTGCCGATGGCTTCATCCGCCACAACATCTGAATCGAGTGAAGTCACACTATACTTGAAAGGTGCCGGCAGTGAAGCAACATTGACTCCCTTTCAAGTTGAATTATCACAACTTCAAGAATCGGAATCACTCGCAAATGCTGTGAATCAAGATGTCGAAGTTGGTTCATGGTCCCTTGGAAAAATGGCTTCGGGAGAGATTGAAGACTACATTTGGTCTCTCGCGTTAAATTACAATTTAGAAGGCGCCGCAGGCGCTCAAGTTAACGGGACCGTTGAGGTCCGGATTGGTGGAGAGACCTTTACTGGTCAAACCAATCAGGGTGGACAATTTCTAACCCAGGGTACAGGCAGTCTGAATGTAGACATTCCCGTGGAATCCGCCGGAACTTCAGCGGATAAGGTAACGGTGACACTCTATGTATCCGCATTATTGTTCAGTGCTCCCAGTGGTCAACAAAGCCTGACTTTTCTATGGGGAGATGAAGATCACATGAGCTATATTGAAGCCAGNATGCCCTTGCTCGACATGGATTTTGAAGAACCTGAAACTGANGGAAAGAGCGTATACATTCACCTCTTCATGGAGAGCCCATGGGGTGATGCCATGGCTACTCAATCAGAAATGGCATTGCAGGTTGACGGTGAAACTGTATCTGGGGATGTAATTCTATCACGTATTTCAGAAGGTGTTCGTGTCACATGGACCTGGACAACAGAAAAAGTTGGACAAATGAATATAACGGCCTTTGCTTCAATCACTGTACAACCCAGTATGGAAGCTATTACGCATACTGAATCCTTAGACATCTTTGTCACAGGAGGAGATGACGGAGGAGGTAGTGGATTTTATCCTTCAGATGAGCCACTGTACTCAAACGGAGATGGGTCTCCACTAAGTGTCTCCATACAAATGGAAATGTATGCTGAGGAGGGAGAGGTAGCTCTTAATCGACAAACAAGCCTCACAATCGAAGGACAAATGGCCTATTGGTTGCGATGGGGTCTGGATAATATTGGTCGAGAAAAATCTGAAATTTCCCAATCTCTCTCTCTGTTTTCTGCTGGTTCTGTTGGAGATGAACACCGGCAGAATAGAGTTGTCGATCAGGTAGAAATTTCAGAATTTGAAATTCAAATGCGTAATATCGGAACCTCATTCCTAGGCATTGGGATGGCGATGGAAGCAGATGAGTTACTTGGAAAAAATTTACAAGACTTCGAAATTGTAGATTTTGATATCGATTTATTGGGCGAGACAAAAGTGATTACGCATCCCATCAAGCTCACAATTACAACACTGGAAGCCGTCGATCAGAGTAGCAAATCTGTTTTCTTGAGAAGTTTCATCATCTCCCAACCGGCTAACCCACACTGGGCTGATTACGATCTTCAAATTCTGTTGGAAACCGATATGCTCACGGGCGTTACTGGTCCAGAAATACTTGGAAGTACAAGCCTCAAATTATCTCATACTCGAAGCCCATTTACTGATTCAATCAAAGTAACAGGGAACCAATTATCTCCCGAGGATGCTTATACCTTCGAAGGGCTTGGAACTTCAAGCATCATACATGCACCGTTCCCCCTATCATTGATTGTATTATTTTCTTCTGCAATCATCATGGGATTAGCGCTCAAACTTACAAAAAATAGAGTTCGTAAAGCCATTTATCTCGAGACACCATTGTTCGGACTTGGATTTGCAACGTTTTGGTTTGGTTATCCTCCGTTGGTGATTTTTAGTACGATTGGAGTTTTGCTGATCATTCTAGCGACAACCGCTATCGCTAGCCCAAGAACCGCCATAACGGAAGATTTGCCATCATTCCCAGTAATCAATTGCCCCTCTTGTGGCACACCAAATGCCATAACAAGTAACGAGAGACCAATAAAAATCCCGTGTGGTGGTTGTGGTAAAGTACTCAAGATTGTGGGATAAGTTCCCCTGTTTTGATTAACAAATCTGCTTGATTTGAGGCATGCAACCGACTCTCTTCATCATCAAGTGGCCAACTTTGTTCTATTCGCCATAGCAATGTCGCTAAGTCAAACCGGCTGCCTGGAAATATAACGCGTTTCCAGATTAATTCTTCTAAACGCCCGGTTG